>NZ_JBEXYL010000060.1:0-59710 GCF_040630895.1 Streptomyces sp. NPDC005728 | reverse complement strand
ACGCCGGCGGGAAGTCCCTCCAGCGTCGCGACAAGTGCCGGACCGTGGGACTCCCCCGCGGTCAGCCAACGCAGCCTGCTCAACGGTGCTCCTCCAAAAAAACCGGTAACGATCGGGGCGTACTCAGGCCGCGCCTTCGGCGTGCCGGGCCAGCGTCCTGGCCAGTGCGTTCCACTCCGCGGCCCGCTGTTCGGCCGCGGCGCGCACGAGAGGGGCGCAGTGCGCGGGCAGAACAGCCGCGATCTCCTGCCACCTGCTCGGCTCGAGCTGTGTCGTCAGCAGCATGCGCAGCAGCAGCCGGCCCGGCTCCGTCCCCTTCAGGGAAGGGTCCTTGGCCAGCCTCTGCAGCGCCGCGAGCGCTGCCGCGCCGCGCGGTTCGTCCGGCCTGCCCGGGCAGCACACGGTGTGCCGAAGCGGGCCCCCGGCACCGGCGACCGCGTCCCCGGCAGCGCCGCGCCTGCCGTCGGGGACGGGGTCCTGACCGCGGTACAGGCGGTCCCGCACATCGCGGACCGTCGCCGTGGACACCCCGGACCGCTCGGCCAGTTCCCGCAAGGACGCGTCGGGATGGGCCGTCAGCAGGGAGGCCGCCCTGCGGCGCCCTTCGGCGCTGTTGAGCGGCCGGACCGCGCCGTCCCGGCCGACCCTGCTGTGCGACTGCGGAATTTCCGCACTCGCACTCCTGCGCAGCTTGCCCACGGTCTTGTCGCTCAGCCCCGTGCGCTCCGCGATCGCCCGGTCCGACCAGTGCGGGTGGGAGAGCAGGATGCGGGAGGCGGCGAGCCGGCGCTCGCCCCTCGTCAGGGGCAGACCGTGCCGCACGTTCAGCTGCACGGACAGCACGTAGGCGTCCGCCTCGCTTCCGTCGAAGAAGCGGACCGCTATCTCCCGGTGGCCCCGGAGCGCCATGGCCGAGAGGCGGTGCATGCCGTCGATGACCCGCATCGTGGGCCGGTGCACCAGGATCGGCTCGAAGTCCCTGCCGGATTCGGCGAGCTTGCGCACATGCTCTTCGTCCTGGCGCAGGCCACGGGGCGAGTCGGACGGTCTGAGCGCCTCGACCGGCACGATCTGGGGAGCCGACGCCCCCTGGGCGGCAGCATTGATGACCGAGACGCCGACGCGTGTCAAAGCACCCTCCCCCATCCCTGGTTGAACTTTGACCCAACCGGTGCGTTACCGATCGTGCGTCACGCGCGGGGACGGCACCAAGGCCGGAGGGCGCACTCCGTCAGGTGTGCGGGAGTCCGTCAAGTCACCCCGGAAGCCTGCTGGATCACGGCTGATCCGGCTGGTCGTCGGGGTGCAGGTCCGCCGGCAGAGCAGCGATCAGCCCGGCGAGGGGCTCCGGGCCGACGAGGATCGCGTGCCGCACACTGTCGTACTGGACGGCCTGGTCACCGGCGATGAACCAGTGCCGGCCGCCGGGCGCGCGGGAGACGGTGTAGCAGGCGTCGATGCCCTCGGCGAACACGGTCCCGGCCAGGCCCGGCCAGTACCGGGCGAGTGAGTCGGCGGGTTGCACCAGGCTGCCCGACCGCGTGTCGTACTGCAGGGCCCGGTCCCCCCGGAAGAACCAGAAGACGCCGTCGGACGGGCCGGGCGGGCACACCCCGTCGATGCCCCGGGCGAACTCCGCCTCGGCTCCGCTGAACCGGAAGATCTCCTCTATGGGGGCCGGCCCCTGGAGTATGACCCCCCGCACGCTGTCGTACTGGACGGCCAGGCCGCCGGTGAAGAACCAGTGGTAGCCGTGCGGCTGGTGGTACGTGGTGTAGCAGGCGTCGATGCCGTGGGCGAACTCCGTCCCGGCCAGCAGCGGCCAGTACCGGACGAGAAGATCCGCAGGCTCGACGACGGCGCCTCGCACCGCGTCGTAGCGGAACGCCTTGTCGCCGCGGAAGAACCAGTAGTGCCCGTCCTGGTCGGCGGCGCGGCACAGGCCGTCGACGACGCCGCGGCTCCGGCTCGTCCGGCCTTGGAGGACGTGGTGCAGGGTGGACTGGATGGAATCGGCCACGGGCCCCTCCATGTCAGGGTCGGTTGGAAACCTGACGAAGTGAACCAGCCCTCGTTGCGGTGGTCATGGGGCGTCGGCAGATTACGTCAGGTGAAGCATGCTCCTGCCGGGCACGGCTCTGCGCCCGCTCGACACCACGTCCGCGGCACGGCCGGCACCGAACCGTACGAAGTGCTGGTCGGCCGTCACCTCCGAAGCCACCTGCCCCGGTTGATCGGTGACCGGGCGAAGCGTGTCGCCGTCATCCACCCCGAGGCACTCCGCGCGACCGGCACCGCGCTCCGTGCCGACCTCGCCGGACAGGGCTACAAGGCCGTCGCCCTCAAGGTACCGAACGCCGAGGAGGCCAAGACGGCCGAGGTCGCCGCCAACTGCTGGCAGGCGCTGGGCCGGGCCGGGTTCACCCGCACCGACGTGATCGTCGGCGTCGGGGGAGGCGCGACGACGGACCTGGCCGGATTCGTGGCCGCGACCTGGCTGCGCGGGGTCCGCTGGATCGCCGTCCCGACCACCGTCCTCGCGATGGTCGACGCGGCCGTCGGCGGGAAGACCGGCATCAACACCGCCGAGGGCAAGAACCTGGTCGGCGCCTTCCACCCGCCCGCGGGCGTCCTGTGCGACCTGGCCGCACTGGACTCGCTGCCGGCCGACGACCACGTGTCCGGACTCGCCGAGATCATCAAGGCGGGCTTCATCGCCGACCCGGTGATCCTCGACCTCATCGAGTCCGACCCGGAGGCGGCACGCACACCCGCGGGCCCGCACACCGCCGAGCTGATCGAACGCTCCATCGAGGTCAAGGCCGCGGTCGTCTCGGACGACCTGAAGGAGTCCGGCCGGCGCGAGATCCTCAACTACGGGCACACCCTCGCCCACGCCATCGAGAAGAACGAGGGCTACACCTGGCGGCACGGCGCGGCGGTCGCGGTCGGCCTGCACTTCGCGGCCGAACTCGGCCGGCTCTCCGGCCGGTTGGACGACGCCACGGCGGACCGGCACCGCACGGTCCTGCGGTCCGTCGGACTGCCGCTGCACTACCGCCACGACCAGTGGCCCACGCTGCTGGAGACGATGAAGGTCGACAAGAAGTCCCGCGGCGACCTGCTGCGTTTCGTCGTCCTGGACGGCCTCGCCCGGCCCGCCGTCCTGGAGGGGCCCGACCAGGCCGTCCTGCTCGCCGCGTACCGCCGGATCGCGCGCTGACCGTCCGGCACCGTCGGATCACGCGGCGGGGCCGGGGCCCCGCATGACCCGACGGTCCGGTCCTACGGCGCGCCGGTCCGCGCGACGGCCGCCTCCGGATGCCGGTCCGGGAAGAGGGTGCCGGTCAGAGCGAGCAGCGGGGCGGCCTTCACGGCGGTCTCCTCGAACTCGTCCGCAGGGTCCGACAGGGCTATGACGGCGCCCCCGACCCCGTACTGCACCCGGCCGGGGGTGACCAGCACGGTCCGGATCACCACGCTCAGGTCGGCCGCCCCCGTCAGCGAGAAGTAGCCGACGGCGCCCGAGTAGACACCACGCGGCCCGGCCTCGAACGCGTCGATGAGCTGCATGGTCCGGATCTTCGGCGCGCCGGTCATGGAGCCGGGAGGGAAGGAGGAACGCACACAGTCGACCGCGGTCCGACCCGCGCGCAGTCGCGCCCGGATCCGGCTCGTCAGCTGGTGGACCGTCGCATACGTCTCGACCCGGAACACCTCGGCCTCGACGGACCCGATCTCGGCGTGCCGGCCGAGATCGTTGCGGGCGAGATCCACGATCATCAGGTTCTCGGCGCGGTCCTTCTCGTTCGACCGCAGGTCCGCCACGAGTTCCGCGTCCTCGGCCGGGGTCGCGCCCCGCGGCCGGGTGCCCTTGATCGGCCTCGACTCGACGACGCCGTCCGCCGTCACGCGCAGAAAGCGTTCGGGCGAGGTGCTGAGCACCGACAGCGAACCGAAGTCCAGCAGCGCTCCGTACGGCGCCGGGCTGGTGCGGCGCAGGAAGCGGTAGCCCTCCCAGGGATCCAGTTCGCCCCGCACCTCCGCCCTGTTGGTCAGGCACACCTCGTACGTCTCACCGGCCGCGATCTCCTCCTGGCAGCGGGAGATCAGGCGCAGATAGGCGTCGCGGCCGTGCCGCAGTCCGAGGCCGGTCAGCTGCGCGGGCGCGGGGTCCGCCGCCGGCGCAATGCCCGCGACCGACGCGAGGACGTCCGCGGTGGCGCGCAGCCAGGTCCGGGCCGCCGTGTCGTCGGGCCCCTCCGCCAGAGCCAGCAGATACGTGGTCCGGGTGGCGTGGTCGAGGACCACGGCACGGTCGGCGAAGACCATGACGGCGTCGGCGTGCTCCGACCGGTGCGCCGCCTCGCCCCCGCACTCGGCCTTCAGCTCGTAGCCCAGGTAGCCGACCCACCCCAGAGCGAAGTCGAACGGCAGATCGGGGACTTCGGTGCGCGTCGCCTGCAAGTCCCGGTCGAGCCAGTCCAGGAACCGGGCCGAGACGACCTGGGTGTCGTCGGCGGACCGCAGGGTCACGGTCCGGCTGCTCACATCGGCACTGGCCACCCTGGCAAGCGGCCCCGAGGCGTCCCCCATGACGGAGAACCGGGCGGTGTCCCCGTCCGGTCTGCTGCTGTCCAGCCAGAAGGCGTACTCACCGCCACGGAACAACCGGTCGAAGACGACCTCGTCGTCCCAGCGCGTGGGGTGCTGTTCGACGAGCACGCGCAGGTCGCGGTGGAGTCCCTCGTCCCGGTCCGCTGCGCCGCCGGCCGGGGCGACGTGTGCGGTGAGCGGTGCTTCCTCTCGACCGGCGTGCGCGGCTGGAGCGGCGTACGCGGCTCGGCCGGCCTGCGCGGCGCCGCCCGGTTCGATCCGCACCCGGCCCTGCTCGGCACGCCGTTTCCCGCTCAGGTCGATGAAGTTCGCCAGCAGGTCGTGGCCGTGCCGGGTCAGGATGGATTCGGGGTGGAACTGCACTCCCCACCGCGGCCAGTACCGGTGTTCCACCCCCATCAGGACACCGTCCGGTGTCCAGGCGACCGCCTCCAGTTCGTCCGGCAGGTCGGTCACGGCCAGCGAGTGGTACCGCACCACCTCGAACGGCGAGGGCAGCCCGCTGAACAGCCCCGTCCCCCGGTGCAGCACGGACGAGACGCGGCCGTGCCGCGGCTCGGGCGCCGGGGAGACCGTGGCGCCGTGCGCCAGGCTGAGCCCCTGATGACCGAGACAGACGCCCAGCAGCGGAATGTCCGCGTGCTCCAGGATTTCCCGGCATATGCCGAAGTCGTCGGCCTCGGCCGGGCTTCCCGGGCCGGGAGAGAGCACAACGTTGTCGAAGGTGCCGAGAAGCCCCCGGTGCCATTCCGGGTCGTCGTTCCGGATCACCACCGGCTCTTCCCCGGTCAGCTGGGCGAGATAGTGGAAGAGGTTGTAGGTGAACGAGTCGTAGTTGTCCACAAGAAGCGTACGCAAGGTGATTCCCCCGAGTGAGAGTACGCCGCCGTCAGCGAGTGGCGCGGATCTCGAAAAGGATGTGCTCCATCGTCTCGCTGCCCTCGAGGAAGTCGCGCCGGTACAGCTCCCGCAGCTCCCGGCCGCACCCGGCGGCCATCTCGTGGAGCAGGTCGACGTCCCCGCGGTTGCTGAACTGCAGCAGCGCCGCGCCGCCCGCGGTGAGCCGGGTCGGCGCCTCGGCCAGGTAGCGCTGGTGCGCCTGGTATCCCGGATCCACGTAGGCGCACTCGTGATCCGTCTCGTAGCGGTAATCCGGCGGCGCCAGAACGAAGTTGGAATGCCAGTAGACGGTGTCGAACCGGTCACCTTCGTCCAGCGCCGAGAACAGGTCGCTGTGCACCGCGTTCACCCGGTCGGCGACGCCGTGCCGTGCCGCATTCATCTCCGAGTTCTTTACCGCGTGCGGATTGATGTCGGCGGCGACCACACGCCGGCAACCGGAAAGGGCTGCGGACACCGCGATGATTCCGGTCCCCGCCCCGATCTCCAGAAATGAACCGTGCTGAGCGAACCGGAAATCCCCGTTTCCGACGAGACCCAGGATCTCCATGGCCACGCTCGTCGTCGCAGAAAAAGGCGGGGCAAACACGCCATCCAGGAGATCCCACTCCCGGCCTGCCATAGCGAACGTATCCGGCCGATCCTCTCGCCGGAGCGCCTCCCGGCTGCGCTCCAGACTTCTGACGTAACTCTTAAGTTCGGTCATGCCCACCCCTTACGGAAAATGGGAAGCCGTTCCGACATCCCCGTCCTGCCATCCTCTCCGAGTCGAACAGACTTACGGAAGGTGCTCCTGGGACAACCCGGCCCACTCACGACGGTGTTCGGGACACACATCGCACGGGCCGAGACTCCGCCCCTGGCTTGACCAGCGGAAACCGCAGAACCTAGGCTCGATGGCTCGAACTGATTCTTTGCACGGGGGTGTCTCTTGAGTCTGGGCGATGATGAGTCGACAGATTTTTCGCTGTCTGTTCTAGAACTACTGGCCCAAGAGGCACCTACCGGGCATTTCGAGGACATGCGCAGACTCGCGCGGCAGCGGCAAATTCCGGAAGAGCAGATCGAGCGCCTCGAACAAGCGGTCCGGCTGGCACTGGAAATCCGCGCCTCGACGGATCGGCGACGCCGGCGGGAGGCCGCACTGACCTCCCTGGTCGACACGGCCCAGGACATGGCGTTCCACAGCAATCTCGAGAGCCTGCTGACCATCGTCACGAGCCACGCGCGGCGGCTGCTCGACGTCGACATGGCGTACGTCAGTCTCCGCCAGCCGGACGGCGGTTCCTACGTGCACCAGTCGGACGGCGAGACCACCGCCCTCAGCGTGGGGCTCGCCATGGACCGGGGCCTGGGCCTCGGCGAGTTCGTACAGGAGAGGCGGGCCCCGTTCTGGACCTCCGACTACCTCGCCGACCAGCGGTTCGCACACGAACCGAAGATCGACGAGGTGGTGCGTTCCGAGGGCCTCCACGCGATCGCCGCGGTACCCATGACCCACGGCGGTAAGACGATCGGCGCGCTGTACGGCGCCTCGCGCGACATACGCCACTTCTCACCCAACGAGATCAGCCTGCTGCGCTCGCTGGCCGAGGCGGCGGCCGCCGCGATCCGGGGGGCCCGGCGGATGGAGCGGCTCCAGGCCGATCTGGCCGAGGCCCGGTCGGAGAACGCCCGCACACAGACCGCGCTGGCCGCGATGCGGGGGCTCTCCGAGAGCCAGAGCCAGCTCGCCGACCTGGTGCTGGAGGGCGGCGACGCGGACGACGTCCTCAGGGCGGCCGCGGACGTTCTCGGCGGCACCTTCACGGTGCGTGACTCCGACGGGAAGATCCTGGCCGCCACCGGCGCATTCCCGGAGCTCGACGCCGCCGTGGTGGTGCGGGCCGTGCTGGACTCCCACGCGAGCGGTATGCCGACCCCCGTGACGGACACCGTCTGGGCCACCCATGTCACCACGGGAGTGGCGGGGCCGGGTGTCCTGCTGTTCCAGGAAGAGACGCCCCTCACGGAAGAGGGCAAGCGGCTGCTGTACGCGACCGGCCAGACGGTCGCCTTACTCCTGCTGCTGCGGCACAGTGTGGCCACCGCGGCGGGCCCGGCACGCGACGAGTACCTCGACGACCTCCTGGCCAGTGCGCCGCAGTCACCGCGCCGGCTGGCCGAGCGGGCCCGGCGGCTGGGCATGAACCCCGGTGGGCAGCACGTCGTCCTCGTCGTCCGCCCCGAGGGCGGAAAGCAGGGCGAGGCCGCGCTGTGGGCCTCCTCCTACGCCTACCGGCACGGCGGGCTCAAGACCCTGCGCGCCGAGTGCCTCGTGCTGCTCCTGCCCGGGACGGACGCCTCGGCCGCCGCCCGCGCGGCGTCCGACAACCTCTCTCCCCTCCTGGGCCATCCCGTGACCGTGGGAGCGGCGGGCCCGACCTACGAGCTGGCCTCCGTCAACAAGGTGTACCAGGAGGCGCAGCGCTGCCTGGACGCGCTGGTCGCCCTCGGCGGCACGGGCGGCACCGCAGCGGCGCGGGACCTGGGCTTCCTCGGCCTGCTGCTCTCCGACGACCGCGACGTCGACTCCTTCATCGCCTCGTCCGTCGGTCCGGTGCTCGACTACGACGCCCAGCGCTCCACCGAACTGATCAGCACGCTCGAGGCGTACTTCACCTCGGGCGGCAGCCCGACCCGGGCGGCGCAGGACCTCCATGTCCACACCAACACCGTCGCGCGCCGGCTCGACCGGATCACCGAACTCCTCGGCGACGACTGGCAGCAGCCCACGAACGCCCTCGAGATCCAGCTGGCCCTGCGCCTGCTGCGGGCCCGGCACGCGATGTACCGGACGTCCGGGCCGCAGCAGGATCAGGCCGAGCGCGGGACGTAGTCCTCGGAGCAGCGGTGCGTGCGCGTGAGAGCGGCGACCGCATAGGCCGCGGAGGCGAGCGTGATGTGCCGGTGCCAGCCGCGGAAGGAGCGGCCCTCGAAGTCCTTGAGCCCGACGTCCTCGCCGACCGCGGACAGGTCCCGGCACGCCCGGCCGCCCAGCTTCGTCAGCCGCACCAGCGCGCTCGTGGGAACCGACACCATGTTGGTGACCCACAGCCCCCCGGGCGCGGACCGGGTGTCCTGCCACTCCCCGAGCAGCTTGAGGTCCCGCCCGGCGCCGCCGTGGCCCGGCCGGCGGTTGTGCCCGCTCGCGGCGCCGACGCGGACCGCGACGGCCAGGGAACTGCGGCGAGCGCCCCACGGGTCGATCTGGTCGGCCCACTCCACGGGCCTGCGCAGCCCCTTGACCGATGCCAGGATCTGCCCGGCGGCGAGCGCCCCGCCGCCGTAGCCGGGCAGAGCGGGGTCGTGCACCATGAGCTGCGCGGCGTCGCCGATGCGCGCGATCACGGGGACGCCCGCGTCCGTGAACCGTCCGATCGTGGACTCCACACGGCCGATGTGGGTGTTCAGCACGACCGGCCGGGACGGGAGCCGCCACGAACTCATCGTGTCCAGGAAAGCCGAGGCGGCGGTCTCCTCCAGGGTCTCTTCGCCGGCTCCTTCGGGGATCTCGGCCCGGCGCCGCTTGTCGTCGTCACCCATCCATGAATCGGGCAGGTAGAGGCGCCAGTTGACCGGTGTGTTCAGCGTCTCGGAGGCGTGCCAGACACCGAAGGCACGCTGTCCGCGGAACACCCCGAGGCACGGGTCCAGACCGTAGTCCACGCCCACGGACTGGTCTCCCGCCTTGGGGATCGACATCGGATGCACCACCCAGGCCTGGGGCGCGCTCAGCTGCGCGAGGTGCGCGGCGAGTGCCTCGCGCACGGGCATCCAGTCCCAGGTGGAGCTGCTGATGAAGTGGTGCAGGCTCTGTTCCGCCGCCGGGCCGCCCACCTGGGCGGCGATGTTGCGGATGGACTTGCGCCCCTGCACCTGGAGCAGTCCCCGCAGGTACTGTTCCCCTTTCTTGCGCTGGTCCCGCCTCGCGAACGAGGCGAACAGCACACCGGCCAGTTCTCGGGTCACGGCCTCCCGCGCGTCCCTCGGGTCGTCGGCCGCTTGTCGCCGCCGGGGCGGAAATGCCTCCCGCGTCTTGCGCGTGGATCCGCCCTCACCGAATGGAATGATCACAGAAACTCCCCCAGTTGCCGTGGCGGCTCCATGCCGCTCACATCAACCATGCCCCCTCCGGGGCTCCGCACAGGAGGTGCACGGGCCCCCTACCCGCCGTCCCGAACGGTCGCTCCGGCACCGGCGAGTGGTCCACTCCGGGTGAACGGCGTTCGTCCCGGGGGTGTCCGCGCGCACGAGGGGGGTGGCCGGGCCACACCGACAACGGCACTAGTGGTGAGTTCAACCACTGGCCCGCACGACGCACAGGCCTCATCCTGTCACCCGGGCGAAAGTGCGGCTGCTGCGCGGAGTCCTGAAGTGGTCGTCCAGGGGGCGTACTTCATCCGCCTCCTGCCAACTCCCGCTCGGCGACCGCGCGGAAGCTGCGCGGCGGGCGGCCCGTGATGCGCAGGACGGTGTCGGTGGTGCGGTCCTCGGCCCCGTCGGCGATGGCGCGGTCCATGCCGGCCAGCATCGTGGCGAACTCCACCGGCAGCACCGCGGCCAGGCGGTCGCGCATGCCTTCGTAGGTCAGGTGGTGGTGGGCCACGGGGCGGCCGGTGACCTGCGTGACGATCGTGGCGATGTCGTCGTGGCTGAGTGTCTCCGGTCCGGTCAGGACCAGGTCCGTCCCGGGCGGGCGGTCGTCGGTCAGGACGTGTACGGCCACGGCGGCGATGTCGTCGGCGTCGACGAATCCGACCCGGCCGGTGCCGGCGGCGGTCAGGATGACGCCGTCGTCGCGGATACTGACCGCGTGGGCGTGGCCGCCGGTGAAGTTCTGCATGAACCAGGAGGGCCGCAGCACCGCCCACTGCTCGAACAGACCGGGCAGGACCCGGTGCACCGTTCCCGCCCCCGGGCCCCCTTCGGGGATGGCGGAGGAGCTGAGGAGTACAGCGCGGCGTACGCCCGCGGCGCGGGCCTGGTGGAGGAAGGGCAGCATGACCGCGGCCGGGTCCGGATCACCGACCGGCGGGACGAGATAGACACGTTCGGCTCCGTCGAGGGCGTCGCCGAAGGTGGCCGGGTCGTACCAGTCGAAGCGGACGGGTTCCGCGCCCGGGAGGCGGGCGGCCCGGCGGCTCGCGGCCCTGACGCGGTGGCCGGCGGCGATCAGCCCGGCGACGGTCCGGCTGCCGGTGGTGCCGGTGGCCCCGATGACCAGGGTGGTACCGGTGCCGGTCATCGCAGGCCGCTCCCGGTGAAGCGCAGGCCGGGCTCCTGGACCGCGAGGGGGTTCCAGTAGTCCCGGTAGGTGGCGAAGTGCCCGTCCCTGACGGACACGACGGCGATGTAGGTCATGTCGAAGGGGGCACCGGTCCTGACCAGCCGGCCCACGCCGCGCATCTCGACCACGATGGTCTCCGGGCCGGTTGTCCGGTGGATCCGCAGGTCGGGGAAGTCGTGCAGGTCGATGTGAGCGGGGTAGTCGCGCATATAGGCGGCGACGGCCTCCCGGCCGTTCAGCCGCTCGGGCCAGCCCGGGGGCGCGAAGGGGAACTCCATGACGCCGTCCTCGGCCCACAGGCCGACCCAGGCGGGAATGTCCCCGTCGAGCAGCAGGCGGAGGCTGTGACGGTAGAGCTCTTCCGGTGATGTGTACGTGGGCATGGGTTTCTCCGTCCCGTACGATACGGACCCGCAGTCCGTTTTGATGGACGATACGGACCGCGGGTCCGGATCGCAAGGGAGGAGCCACATGACCGAGCGCAGACCGCGCAAGGACGCGACACGTAACCGAGCGGCCGTCTTCGCGGCCGCCGACACGCTCTTCGCCGAGTGCGAGAGCCCCGAGAGCGTCACCATGGCCGATATCGCGACCGCGGCCGGCGTCGGCAAGGCAACCCTCTTCCGCGCCTTCGGAGATCGCACGGGGCTGATCCGCGCGCTGTACGAGGCACGGCTCGAACCGGTCAGGAACGCCGTCGAGCACGGTCCACCGCCCCTGGGGCCGACCACCCCGCCCCCGAAGCGCGTGCCGGCCCTGCTCGACGCCGTCCTGTGCTTCAAGCTCGACAACCGCCACCTCGCCCTGGCCCTGGAGCAGACCGGCACGCTCAGCCCCTACCAGGCCGGACACTACGAGCGCTGGCACGCTCTGCTCCGCGACCTCCTGGAGCGGATCCCGGGGACGGCCGGCACCGGCTTCGCCGACTTCACCGCCCACGCACTGCTCGCCGCCACCCGGGCCGACCTCGTCGCTCACCTCGCCGGCGAGAAGGACGTGCCCCGCGAGGAACTGCGCGAACAACTGGCGCACTTCACCGCCTCGGTCATCGGTGTCCCCACCCGACCGGGACCGGCCGCCGGGGGCTGACGGCGGTCGGTGCGGCTCTCTTCACAGGGCGGCACGGGGGTGCTTGGGGCATGACCCGGGTTGAACAGCGACGTGCCATGGGGCAGGGCGATGCCCGCTTTCGCTTTCCTTGAAGGGAGTACGCGAGGGAAGGGGCGGCCGTCCCCGGCGCCAGTAGAAGCAGATGCTGACCGGAGGATGGATGCTGCGTGTCGGGTGACCGGGGTGCTCCGGAGATCAGCCGAGACGCGCCTGGCGCGGACCGGGGGCGCGTAGAGCGTGAGGAGAGCCTCTGGCGATCCCGCGCCACAAGCCTGACCTCGACCACCACCTCGCTCGCCACTGGCGGCAGTCGCAGCACGTTCCATGGCGATGGCAGGCTGACCACCGACATCCATCAAGGAAGGCCGGCCCGAACGCAGATGAACAGCAATGCCCTCAGCGCCTTGGAGCGTGCCTCCGGTCACCAGCAGCGATTCGTTTCGTCCTTCGAGAAGTACTTCGCCGAACTCGCCGGTGACCTCGACGGCTCGCGGCTGGGCCGCTTCCCTCCCCGGTGCCTGGAACTGCTGGCGGAGTTGTCGCTGCGCGGCGGGAAGCGGATACGGATCGCCCTGCTCCACGAGGCGGCACACCTCGTCACGGAGGAGGAGGTACCGGGGCTGCTGGAGGCCGCACTGAGTCTTGAGCTGCTCCACAGCCACGCGCTCATCCTTGACGACATCATCGACGACTCACCCTTGCGCCGCGGTGGCCTCTCGACGTACTACGCGTACCGCGAAGACCTCCCGGAGAACCCGCAGGCCGCGATGGGACTGGCCATGATGGCCGGTGATCTCGCCGGTTTCCTGGCCCTGCGCGTGCTGCTCCAGGCAGAGCTTCCCGCCGATCGCAAGCAGGCCATGATCGACGTCCAACTCGGCGTGACGACGGATACCGTCATCGGCCAGATCCTCGACATCGAACGCGACGTCACCTCCTCAGCCGATGAGAGCCTGCTGGAGACCGTGTGCGAGTACAAGACGACCCGCTACTCCATCCTCGCCCCCCTGCGCCTCGGCCTGCTGGCCGCGGGCGAGGACCTGGCCGAGCACGAGGAAAGCCTGCGCCGCTACGCCACTCTGGCCGGCATCAGCGGCCAGATGCGCGACGACTACCTCGACCTCTTCGGCGACCCGGACATCACCGGCAAGCCCGTCGGCGCCGACCTGCGGGCCGGCCGCCTCACCTACCTGGTCCGCGAGCTGCTTGCCGCTACTGACGCGGACGAGCACAACACCGTCAAGTCCGCTCTCGGGAGTCCCGACTGCACACCGCGGACCATCGACCGTATCCGCGATATCGCCTACCGCCACGAAGTGCACAACCATCTGCAATCGGCCATCGACCGGTACGCCGAAGCCGCCTCCGCCGAAGCCGCGTCCTGGCGCCGGCACTGGCGTGAGGAAGCCGTGGCCTTCTTCGAGCAACTGCCCTCGTGGAACACCCGGAGGACCCGCTAGTCCCGTGCGTCCCCCGCCCCGATCGGACGGCACGACGACGCAGACGTTGACACGGCGTATCCGCCCTTGACCGGACCAGCAGCACATGCCCGGGACGCGTCGGCGTGACGTCGATGGTGTCCGCGCGGTACACCACCGCATCCGGACGGCGAGGTGCCTCCCTGAACCTACGGGTGGGCCCGGACCTGCCGAATCCACGCCAGTCCCCCAGAGGCACCCCGGCGCCGGCTCAGCCTGCAACGGAAAGGCCCAGAGACCAGAGTGCACGGAAGTGGACGCACCAAAAAGCCCCTCCAAACCACGTTTCCGCAGGTCAGAGGGGCTTCACTGTGGAGCCTAGGGGAGTCGAACCCCTGACATCCGCCATGCAAAGACGGCGCTCTACCAACTGAGCTAAGGCCCCGGAAAGGGAAGCGTCGGCCGGAGATGTCGCATTCCGGCGGCGCCGTAGACCAGAGTACCGGGTCACCCCCCGTATCCCGCAAAAAGATTGGGGGTCCCCCCGGATGACCACTCTCCGTAAGATGCTCGACGTGGTTCGCTACAGCGAACCGCGGTTTTCAGGGGAAGCGATGGGGAGACGCAATGGACGCCGCACAGCAGGAGGCCACCGCGAGAGCGCGGGAGCTTCAGCGGAACTGGTACGGAGAGCCGTTGGGGGCGCTCTTCCGTAAGCTCATCGACGATCTCGGGCTCAACCAGGCCCGTCTCGCGGCGGTGCTGGGCCTGTCGGCTCCGATGCTGTCGCAGCTGATGAGCGGCCAGCGCGCCAAGATCGGTAATCCCGCGGTGGTCCAGCGGGTACAGCTGCTGCAGGACCTGGCGGCCCAGGTCGCGGACGGCAGCGTCAGCGCGGCCGAGGCGACGGACCGCATGGACGAGATCAAGAAGTCTCAGGGGGGATCCGTGCTCAGCAACACCACGCAGACGACGAGCAGTTCGGGAGCACCGACGGTCAAGCGCGTGGTGCGCGAGATCCAGTCGCTGCTGCGCTCGGTGGCGGCGGCCGGCGACATCATCGATGCCGCCGACACCCTCGCCCCGACCCACCCCGAACTGGCAGAGTTCCTCCGGGTCTACGGCGCCGGCCGCACCTCCGACGCCGTCGCGCACTACCAGTCCCACCAGAACTGACCCCTGGGGCCCGGCTCCTGGAGGGGGTCCGGGGGCCTGGCCCGGCACAGGGTTCGCAGCGCGAGGGCGGCCCGCTGCCGGGGGGCGGCGGGCGGCACGGGTGTGTATCGCTCATCAGGGGGAAACGAGGGGCTGGGGGAGGAGCGGCGGACTGTCATGGGTGAGGTCTTCGCCGGCCGGTACGAGCTGGCCGACCCGATCGGGCGTGGCGGCGTGGGTGCCGTCTGGCGTGCCTGGGACCACCGGCGTCGGCGCTATGTGGCCGCCAAGGTGCTCCAGCAGCGCGACGCCCACTCGCTGCTGCGCTTCGTACGGGAACAGGCCCTGCGCATCGACCACCCCCATGTCCTCGCCCCGGCCAGCTGGGCCGCCGACGACGACAAGGTCCTGTTCACCATGGACCTGGTCGGGGGCGGCTCGCTGGTCCACCTCGTCGGCGACTACGGCCCGCTGCCACCGGCGTTCGTGTGCACCCTGCTCGACCAACTCCTGTCGGGTCTCGGCGCGGTGCACGCGGAAGGTGTCGTCCACCGCGACATCAAGCCCGCCAACGTGCTGCTCGAAGCCACCGGCACCGGCCGGCCGCGGCTGCGGCTGTCCGACTTCGGCATCGCCATGCGGTTCGGCGAGCCGCGGCTGACGGAGACCAACCTCGTGGTGGGCACGCCCGGTTATCTGGCACCCGAGCAGATGCTGGGCGCCGAACCGGACTACCCCGCCGACCTGTTCGCCGTGGGGCTGGTCGCCCTCTATCTCCTCGAGGGTGCCAAGCCCGACGCCAAGGCGCTCGTGCAGTACTTCATGGAGCACGGGACACCGGGACCGCCCAAGGGTGTCCCCGAGCCGCTCTGGCAGGTCGTCGCCACCCTGCTCCAGCCCGACCCGGCGGCCCGCTTCCGCACCGCCACGGGAGCCCGCAAGGCGCTCGCCTCCGCGACGGAACTGCTGCCGGAACCCGGCCCGGACGACGAGCTGATCGAGATCTTCGACCAACTCGGCCCGCTGCCACCCGGGTTCGGACCGGGCGGCCCGCTCGAGCGCGCCTCCGGGATACGGGTACGGGAAGCACGGCAGGCGACGGACAGCGCCGACTCCGGCTCCGACGGCACAGGGAGCACAGGAAACACAGGGAGCACCGCGAGCACAGGGAGCGCAGCGGGGCCGGCCTCGATGTCGGACACCGGAAGCTTCCACCTCCCGCCCCCACAGCCGACCCCGAGCCCCCCGCCGTACGCGCCCACGCCTCCCCCGTCCTCCCCCCAGCCGTACGCACCCCGGCAACTCGCCCCCGCGGCCCCTCCGCTCCCCGTTCCGCAAGCGCCGCCGCGCGTCGATGCCTCTACTGCCTCGTACACCGCTCGGGACCCTCAGGTTCCCGATCTCGTGCACCTGAGGGAACGGGCCCCCGCACACGGCCGCCGGGCCCGCAGGGCGATCCGCCGCCCCGGCCCCCCGGCCAAGGCGGTGATCCCGATCCTGCTGCTGGCCCTGGCCTGCTACGCCGTGGGCTTCTGGGCGCTGACCCGGCTGTGAGCCGCGTCCGACCCCGCGCAGGAGCCGTGCGGTCCTACGTGCGAGTCCGCCGGGCCGCCACCGTCCACACGCCCAGCACCAGCAGCAGTGCGGTCCCGGCGCCGATCCCGCCGGCCGCGAGCACCTTCATCCCGGCGCCACCGCCCCCGTAGCTCCCCTGCACCGCCGCCTCCCGGTCCTGCCGAGTGACCGTGAAGACGTCGTCCGGCTCGGACTGCCCGGCGTACCCGGGTCCGCCGTGCGCCTGCCCGCCGACCCGTACCCGCAGCGTCACCTCGAACGGCCCCGGCCCGAACGTGCCGCTCATCTGCTCGCTGAGGTGCACGACCAGGTAGTAGTTCCCGGCGAAGCGCACCGCGTTCTCCCCGCTGGGAACGGCGTACCGGTTGGCGTACTCCACGGGCGGCAGCGGGTCGAGGGCGGCGGACTTCCGGGTGCCGGCGTAACCGAGGGAGACGTCGTCGACGTACCCGCGGACCGGGTTGTAGAGGGACAGGTTCACGGCGCCGCCGACGTAGCCGTGGCCGCTCGCAGAGCTGCCCAGTTCGGCGACGGCGTGCAGCCGGCGGCCCCAGTCGACCGGGACCTCGTAGAAGAGGGTCTGGCCGGGTGCGACGCCGGTCCGCCAGACCCCTTGGTCCAGCGGGCGGGCCCGGGCGAAGCCGGAGCCGCCGGTCCGCTCGTGCGGGTCGCCGACGAGGGGCGCGGGGGAGGCGGAGTCCCAGGCCTGGGGCGCGGTGGTGGGCCCGGCCTTCGCCACGCGCGGTTCGGTGGCGGGCTTGATCTCCAGGTCCCAGCGCTGCGCCGAGTCCGCCGTAGCGGAGTCGTCGGAGGCCTCGGATCCCCCGGAGTCGAGGCGTTCCACCTCGACGTAGTACGTCCCCGCCCCCCGGCAGGACGTCCGCCCGGCGTCGCGCTGCCCCAGGGCCGTGACCGGACGGGGGCTGAGGGCGGCGCCGATGCGTGCGGCGGCGTAGGAGCAGGAGCTGCCGCTCGCGTCCTGGACGGAGACGCTGATGCCGTCGGTGGAGAAGACGGTGGCGTCGGCGGGGGGTACGGCGGTGACGGGGACGTACGCCGTGGCCGTCGCGGAGAGGTCGAG
This sequence comes from Streptomyces sp. NPDC005728, assembly GCF_040630895.1. Lineage (NCBI taxonomy): Bacteria > Bacillati > Actinomycetota > Actinomycetes > Kitasatosporales > Streptomycetaceae > Streptomyces > Streptomyces sp. NPDC005728. The sequence goes on along the minus strand of NZ_JBEXYL010000060.1, from coordinate 42,525 downwards.
ACGGTAGTGGATCTTGCCGTTCTCGGGGAGGGAGCTGCGGTAGGTCCGGCCGGGCTCCAGCCGCGGGGCGCCGGCGGTGCCCGACGTGCCCGTGACCAGCCGGTCCTCCGGAGCGAAGCCGTACGTCCCCGCGGACGCCCCCTGCGCACCGCCGGCGTACGTCCCTTGCTCACCGGCGGCCGCGATCCCGCCCGGCAGGGCGGCCACGGCGCACAGCACGGCGGTCACGACCACGGCCCGGGCTCCGACACCCGCCGGCCGGCCGCCCCGCCACCACGTCGTACGCCCTCGCCCGCGCACCTGCCACCCCCAGTCGCTCCGCACCCGCGCATCCGGCCGTGGCCCATCCTGCCCCGAGGGTCCCTGCGCCATCCGGGGAATCCGTACGGCCGTCCGAAACGCCCGTACCGCCCGGAGTCATCCGCGCGACACCGCCGGGAGACGCGTACACCACCTGTCGAGGACCGGCAACACGAGACCTGCCCCCGCACCCGAACGGGACCCCGGACAACACAAAACCCCGACCGCACAGGCGGCCGGGGTCTGATCAGATTCTGGATCGGTACTCACGAACCCGTGGGCACGGAGTCAGTGGCCTCCGTCCACAGGTCCTGCTCGGCGCGATCCGCCTGGATCTGGCGGTACACGAGGAGACCGCCGATGGCGGCCAGTGCGACCAGGAGCAGCTTCTTCACCGCGCGACCTCGTCTTTCCTTGACGTAGGGGACCTCTGGCGCCCGACTATACACACCGACCGATACCGATCGGTGACCTGCGCAGGGCCCCAACTCCCGCCCTCGACAGCGCAATAGGCCGGGCCGGCACCGTTGCGATCGGAGGGTGATCACACCTCCACGCACGGTTAATTTGCTCCCCCTTCGCTCGCCCTCACCTGATTTTGGGGGCTTTCTGACCTCTATGCGCCCATACGGGTGGTGTTCATCGGAACATCGACGCGCCACGGGCGTCGGTCCCCCACTTCGCGATCCCCATACACATCATGAGCAAAGTACGCAAATCGCCCAACCCGAAAGTGAGGGGCCATGACCCAGAACAAGGTCATGAAGCTGTGGACCGTCGTCGTCACCGCCTTCCTCGCGCTGTGCACGGCGCTCGGACTCGTCACCGCGACCACCGCGGCGGCCGCACCGCAGGCGGAGAGCCCGCAGGGCACCACCGAGCACCGGACGGTGCCGGCGATCCCGGCGATGAGCCACTGGGCCTGGTCCCATGGCAGGTCACTGCCCCCCACGATGAAGCAACGCATCAGGGCCGAGGCCCACGGAAAGTCCCCCCGCTGCCGGCACCGCCCCCTGGACGAGACCGAAGCCGAGACGGACCCGGCGAACCAGTCCAGCGCCCCCCTCGACTGCTGAGCCACGGCAGCACACGCAGCACCGCAGACGTTTCGACATCACGGCGACTTGCGTACGCACCAGTCGACACGGACAGACCCCCGGCCGGGCCCGGCCGGGGGTCTTGCGCTGTTCACGGGCCCGGCCGCCGAGTCGTCGGGTCCCTGTCGGGAGTCGTAGCCTGGACGGGTGCCCAGGGCCTACGAGGAGATCGCGGACGAGAGGCAGCACGGACGCGACACGCACGTACGGCGTCCGCGCGCCCGGGTGGTGCGCGACAGCGGCCGGCACCAGTGGGAGAAGGACCGCGCCCGCCGGCCCCCGGCCGTCCGGGCCGCGACCGGCGCCACGGAACGGGACACCGGCCTGCTGCCGGACGACCTCGTCTTCTCCGCGCGCTACCGCACCATCGAGGCACCCGGGGAGCTGGCCGAGGCCTTCGGGGTATGCGAGGGGACGGCGCTCCTCGAACGCAGCTACCGGACGCGGTACGCGGCGGAGACGGCCCCCTTCAGCCTCGTCACCTCGTATCTCCCGCACGCCCTCGCGGCGGCCAACCCCGACCTCCTGGACGTGTCCAGGGAGCCCTGGCCCGGCGGCACCCACCACCAGCTCTCCACCGTGGGCATCGAGATCGACCGCGTCGAGGAACGCGTCAGCGCGCGTCCGCCGACGCCGCAGGAGACCCGGGAACTGGAGCTGCCGGCCGGGACGGCGGTGATCCTGGTCCGCAAGACGTCGTACGACACCCGCGGCCGGATCGTGGACGTCTCCGATGTCGTACTGCCCGGCGACCGTACGGAACTGTTCTTCACCACTCGTCTGGAAAGGTGGTGAATGCCGCCGTGCCCCGGCGCATCACCGTAGTCACCGCTGTCCACGCCCCCTCCGCCCGCTTTCTGCCCGAGGCCCACAAGTCCCTGCGCGAGCAGTGGCTTCCGGACGGCTGGGAGTGGAACTGGGTGATCCAGGAGGACGGCGGCACGGACGAGGTCCGCCCGTACGTTCCGGACGACGAGCGGGTGAGCTTCCGTCAGGGCCGCTCCGGCGGGCCCGGCATCGCCCGCACCATCGCGCTGGCCCACGCCGACGGCACCTACGTGAAGGTCCTGGACGCCGACGACCAGCTCCCGCCCGGCACGCTCGCCCGCGACCTGGCCGTGCTGGAGGCGGACCCCACCCTCGGCTGGACCACCTCCCGGGTCCTGGATCTGCTGCCCGACGGCTCCACGGCCGGCTTCCCCGGCGACCCGGACGACGGCCCGATCGAGCGCGGGGCCGTCCTCGGTTTCTGGAAGGACAACGGGTTCCGGGCCCCGGTCCATCCGGCGACGCTGTTCGTCCGCCGGGACCTGCTGACGGCCCTGGGCGGCTGGATGGCCCTGCCGGCCTCCGAGGACACGGGACTGCTGCTGGCGCTGAACGCGGTCAGCCGCGGGTGGTTCTCCGCGGAGGTGGGGCTTCTGTACCGGAAGTGGGAGGGGCAGGCGACCGGACAGGCCTCGCACGTCGATCCGGCCGAGCGGCAGGCGCGCATGGCCGTGGTGGAGGCCAGGGCACGGGCGCTTGCGGAGTTCGCGTGGACCTACCCGGCGGGGGACGGCCCTTGCGTCATTCGCTGATCACGACGGCCTGCGAGGGGCACTTCTCGGCCGCTTCGCGCACCTGGGGATCGTCCCCGGCCGTTTCCCGGCCGGGCCGGACGACGCCGTACCCGTCCTCGAACGCGAACACGGACGGAGCCCGGTGCGCGCACTCGGCAGAGCCGTAGCACACGCCACGGTCGACGGAGACCTTCATGCGTCCTCCAGCCATAGGTGACTTCCAGGACGCCACTGCCCGGCGTGCCGCACGGCGAACCGGTGCTTCCTAGCCGCTCTGCGGCCGGCCTGCGGCGGAGAGCCAGTGGGCGACCCGGCGGACCGTGGGCTCGTCGAGCCGGTCGACCAGCGCCCGCACCGTCTCCGCGTCCTCGGGAGAGAGGTCGTACAGACCCGCCTTGCTCAGGCCGGCCATGAGCACCTGGTGCCGGCGGTCCGACATGCGCTCGGCGAGCCTGACCGGCTCCTCGGGGCGCTGCGGGGACGGTTCGGGCGCGGGCGCGGACGGTGTGGCGGCCGGCGCGTCGAACCGGTGCCAGGCTCCGTCCTGCGGGCCCCACAGGGCGACCGTCACGTCGTCCCCGCGTGCGCGGACCGTCTGGGCCATGTCTCCCACCGCGTACAGCACGGGGGTCCGGTCGGGGGACTCCGCGCCCACCCGCCACGCGGCCCGGGACGGCTGGTAGAACATCGCGACCCAGCGCGGACTACCAGGAGGTTGCGGACAGTCGGGACGCTTCACCATGGCACTCACCCCTTCGGGAACAGCCGGCGGGCCGACCATAACTGACGGTCCGTCAGTTTTCCAGGGCGGACCGCACCCCTCCGTCCGGCCGCACGACCGCGTTCCCGCGCACTTCTGGCCTCTTCGCGGCCGGCGTGACACCCTGCCCGCGCCCGCGGATGCGGTGCCGTCCCGGCGGAGGGAGACCGAAGATGAGCGGAGTCGAAGAGGCAGTACCAGGAACCGCGGCGTCGGCCGCATCAGTTGCGTCGGCTGCGGCCCTCAGAAGGGTCCACGCCGACCGCGCACGCAGTGCGTACGACCGCGCCGCTGCCACCTGCCGCCAGGCCGGCATCACCGAGGACGCCGCCCAGCCCGTACCGACGAGCCCCGTCGGCAGGGCCGCGGGCGCGCTGCGGCTGTCGGCCGGGTCGATCGAGGCCCTGGCCGCGAGCGCACCGGATCCCGCGGCGGACGCCCGCTGCGCCCGGAACGCCGCAGCCGCGGCCGCACTGGCGGCACAGGTGGCGGCGGCACAGGACGCCGGCGAAGGAGCCGCCTCGGCCCTGCGCGCCGCGCTGGCCGCCTCCCGGGCTGCGGCGGACGCAGCGGGCGGGAGGGCGCCGGGCCGGGACGCGGCCCTGAACGCCACGGCCGACGAGGCCGAACGACGCGCGGTCACCGCCGCCCACACAGCGGGCTGGATCGCCTAGGGCCTGCCCGGCCCCCGGCACGTTCACCTGCACCCGCCTACCAGCACCGGCCCGTCCGGCACCGGTCCCTCCCCTCGTGGGGACCGGTGCCGGACGGAGCGGGTGGCGTCGACCCGTGCCGCGTCGGCCTGTCGGCACGGACCGAAGTACCGAAGTACCCGATGTCGTTCGTGTCCGCGATGTCTGTGGTGTCGTCAGATGTCTCCGGCGCCCCGGCGGAAAGTTGACCGAGAACATGCGGCGCCTTGGACGGTGTCTCCGAACGCTGAGCCGGTGGCCTGTCCGGACGGTGTGTGATGATGCGGCTACCGGGTCGTGATCCTGCCATTTGTCGTCCCTGACGAGGAGGTTCCGGTCTCCGGACCAGGGCTTTGTCGCAGGTCAGCCGTATAGGGTGAGTTTTCCGGTCCGGACGTCCAGATACGGGGGGAGTAAGGGGTGGGACCTTGGGTTCCGACTCAGGGACACGCACAGCCTTCGCCGAGCGGCTCGCCCTGCTGTACAAGGAGGCAGGCAACCCTCCCCTCAAGAGCGTGTCCGAAGCGGTCGTACGGATGCAGCGGGTGGACGAGCGCGGGCGGCCCGTGCGGGTGTCCTCCCAGCGCATCAGCGACTGGCGGCGGGCCAGGAACGTACCGGCCCAGTTCGCTGCCCTCGCCGCCGTCCTGCAGATCCTGATCCCCGAGGCGCGGCGTGCCCGGCCCGTTCCGGTCTCCGCCGGCCTGTACGACCTCGCCCAGTGGCAGCGGCTGTGGGAGCGCGCGCTGGCCGACCCGGCCGGCGACCGCCCCGCGTCACCCGTGGAGGAGGACCGGCGGCCACCGGCCCAGGAGCCGCCCGTCGTCGGCGGCGTGTGCCCCTACCGGGGACTGGCGCCCTACCGCCAGGAGGACGCCCGGTGGTTCTTCGGCCGGGAGCGGAGTACGGACGCGCTCGTGGCCCAACTGCGCGCGGCGGAGAAGACGGGCGGGCTGATCATGCTCGTCGGCGCCTCGGGCGCCGGGAAGTCGTCCTTGCTGAACGCCGGTCTGGTGCCCGCGCTGCAGGACGGCGTACTCGGGGACGGCGGCGACGGGCCGAGCACGGTGCTCCAGCTCGTGCCGGGCGCCGATCCGCTCGGCGAGCTGACCCGCCGCATACCGGAACTCGCCACCCTGGCCGCCGAGGCACGCACGGCCGAGGCGGAGGCGGCCGGGAACCCGGCCGTGCCCGGGTCCGACGCCCCGCACTTCGTCCGCGCGGTACGGGAGGCGGTCACGGCATGGGCGCACGGGGTGAGGTCCCCTGACGCTCCGTCGAGAGCCTCCTCGGACACCGCCTCGGGCGCGCCCTCGGCTGCCGAGAGGAACGGCGACGCGCCCTCCGATGCCGTCGGTGCCGGTGCCGTCAGTGCCGGAGCCGTCAGTGCCGGTGCCGTCGGTACCAGTCAGGACAGCAGCGCACCCCCGCACGCGGTCATCATCGTCGACCAGTTCGAAGAGACGTTCACTCTCTGCCCCGACGAGGCCGACCGCCGCACCTTCCTCCAGTTCCTGCACGCCGCCTGCACCCCGTCCGCGGACGCGCCCGGACCCGGCCCCGTCCTCGTGGTCCTCGGCATCCGCGCCGACTTCTACGAGCAGTGCCTGGTCTACCCGGAGCTGGCCGACGCGCTCCAGCACCGGCACATGGTGCTCGGGCCGCTGACCACCGCCGAGCTGCGCGAGGCCGTGACCGGCCCCGCCAAGGCCGTCGGACTGGAGCTGGAGCCGGGCCTGGCCGAACTGATCGTGCGGGAAGTGAGCGCCGACGGCCCGCGCGGAGCACACGACGCCGGCGTGCTCCCCCTCCTCTCCCACGCCCTGCTCGCCACCTGGCAGCGCCGTAAGGCGGGACGCCTGACGCTGGCCGGATTCCGCGCGGCCGGCGGCATCCAGGGCGCGGTGGCGGCGACCGCCGAGCGCGCCTGGTCCAGCCTCGACCCCGCCGCCCGGTCGGCCGCCCGGCTGCTCCTGCTGCGGCTCGTCCGGCTCGGCGAGGACACCCAGGCCACCCGCCGGCGCGGGACGCGACGCCAGTTGGCGCAGGAGTCGGCGGACCCCGGCAAGACGGAGGAGTCACTGGAGGCGCTGGTGCGCGCCCGGCTGGTGACGCTGGACGCGGAGACCGTGGAGATCACCCATGAGGCGCTGCTCCACGCCTGGCCGCGGCTGCGCCACTGGATCGACGAGGACCGCAACGACCATCTGCTCCGCCAGCAGCTGGAGGAGGACGGCCGCGCCTGGGAGGCCTCGGACCGGGACAGCTCGCTGCTCTACCGCGGCTCCCGCCTGGACCAGGCCCGCAGCTGGGCGAAGTCCGCCGGGGACACCTATCTGACCCGCAGCGCGGTGCAGTTCCTGGCCGCCTCGGTCCGGCTGCGCAAGCGCACGGTCCTGATCAGCCGCTCCGCCGTGGCCGCGCTGGTCGTGCTCGCCGTGCTCGCCGCCGGTTCGGCGGTGGTGGCGTGGCAGCAGCGGGACGACGCCGTCTTCGAACAGGTGCTCGCCGAAGCGGACCGCGTCCAGCAGACGGATCCCTCGCTGGCCGCCCAGCTCGACCTGGTGGCCCACGATCTGCGGCCGGACGACGAGGGGACGTACAGCAGGCTGATCTCGGTCGTGAACGCGCCGCTGGCCACCCCTCTGCTCGGCCACACCGGCGCCGTCTATCTCACCTCCTTCAGCCCCGACGGCAAGACCCTGGCCACGGCCAGCTACGACCGGACCGTCCGCCTGTGGAACGTGGCCGACCGGAACCGCCCCGAGCCGCTCGGCAAGCCCCTCACCGGCCACGCGAGCTGGGTGAGCAGCGCGGTCTTCAGCCCGGACGGGCACACCCTGGCCAGCGCCGGCGACGACGGCACGATCCGGCTGTGGAACGTGCGCGACCCCGCTCACCCGTCCCCCGTCGGCAAGCCCCTGACCGGCCACAAGGGCACGATCTACCTGGTCGCCTTCAGCCCGGACGGCCGCACGCTGGCCTCTGCGGGCGAGGACCACACGGTGCGCCTGTGGAACGTGTCCGAGCCCGCGCACGCGGCACCGATCGGCAAGCCCCTGACCGGCCACTCGGCGGCGGTGCGCTGTGTGGCGTTCAGCCCGGACGGGCGCACGCTCGCGGCGGGCAGCGACGACGCCGTCATCCGGCTGTGGAACACGGCCGATCCCCGGCACCCCGAGCCGCTGCCCACGGTGCTCACCGGCCACACGGACATCGTGCACTCGGTGGCCTTCAGCCCCGACGGCCGTACCCTCGCCAGCGGCAGTGCGGACGACACCATCCGGCTGTGGAACACGGCCGATCCCGCGCACGCGGCACCGATCGGCTCGCCGCTGACCGGGCACACCGGCCCCATCTGGTCCGTGGCCTTCAGCCCTGACGGCGCCCGGCTCGCCGCGGCCAGCGCGGACAGCACGGCGAGCCTGTGGAGCGTCGGCGATCCGGCGTCCCCTTCGCAGGTCGGCGAGCCGCTGGCGGGCAGCAGCGGCGAGATGTACGCCTTGGGGTTCAGCCCCGACGGACGCACCCTCGCCACCGGCAGCGGTGACAGCAAGGTCCGCCTGTGGTCGATCCCGACGCTGGACATGACCGGCCGCAACGGGGCGTTCCGCCCGGACGGGAAGGTCCTCGCCACGGCCGCACGCGACGGCCGGATCCGGCTGTGGAACGTGTCGGCTCCCGGCCGGCCCGTGTCCCTGAGTACACCGTTCATGCCCGCGGACGGAAACCAGCGCACGATGGTGTTCTCCCCAGACGGCCGCACCCTCGCCGTACGGACCAGGTACCGGGAGCTGTACCTGTGGAACGTCACCGACCCGGCCCATCCGGTCCTGGCCAGGCCGCACCTCACCCTGCGCACCCGCTTCTCGGGCCCCGGCTCCATGGCCTACAGCCCCGACGGCCGCACCCTGGCCACCGCCTACGACGACCGCACGATCCAGCTGTGGAACGTCACCGACCCCGCCCGTACCGTCCCGCTCGGCAAGCCGCTCGCCGGCCACCGGGGCTACGTCAACGCGCTCGCCTTCAGCCCGGACGGGCGCACGCTCGCCAGCGGCAGCGCGGACAGCACCATCCGGCTGTGGAACGTCACCGACCCCGCCCGTCCCACCCGCACCGGCCGCCCGCTCCCGGAACACTCCGGCCCGGTCAACGCGCTCGCCTTCAGCCCGGACGGCCACACACTGGCCAGCGGCAGCGACGACGACACCGTACGGCTGTGGAACGTCACCGACCCGTCCTCGGCGAGCGCGCTGGGCTCCCCGCTCACCGGCCACACCGAGGCGGTGACGTCACTGACGTTCAACGAATCCGGCCAGACCCTGGCGAGCGGCGGCAATGACAGCACGGTCCGGCTGTGGAACGTCACCGACCCGTCCTCGGCCTCGCCCATCGGCCAGTCGATGAGCCCCTACGCGAAGACGGGCAGTTTCCTGTCCTTCAGCCCCAACAGCCATGTGCTCGGGGTGTCGAGCGGCTCCGACACGATCCGCCTGTGGCGTCTGGACGCGGACGAGGCCATCCGGCACATCTGCGCCGTGACCAGGGGAGTCCTGACCCCGCAACGGTGGCACGAGTACCTCCCCCGCCTCTCGTACGACCCTCCGTGCGCCGACTGACCGATCAAGATCAGCCAACTCCCCAAACCATCAGGCCTGTTGCCTCCCGAAGACCCCACAACCTTGTTACCCTTGGCCATAGCCCGATCGCTGGTGCATCCCCCGTCGCCAGCGGTCGGGCCTTTTTTCGTGCCGTGAACCCGAGCTGCGCCAGTGCCAGGGCCGCGCAGCGGGCGTCAGCGGATCTCGCTGTAGGGCGAGTAGTTCCCGGCGGCGTCATAGGTACGCGCCCGGTACTCATGGGTACGCCCCTCGGCGGGCAGCGGGTCGCAGACGCTGGCCGTGGCGGGGTCGAGGCGCGGGTCGTATCCCTGGTGCAGGACGACCGACCAGGTGCTCGTCCCCACCTCACGGCGCTCGATCTCGAAGCCGGTGAAGTCACGGATCGGGGCCGGCGTGCTGTCGCTGGCGGTCGCCCGGATGCCGCCCGTGCAGGAGCCCAGGGTCAGGTCGGGGGCGTAGTAGGGGCCGATGCCGTCGGGGATTTCGAGCCAGACCTCATTGGTGGCGGTGGCGTCGAGCCGGTTCGGGTTGTAGGTGGTGGTGCCGCCGTCGTTGGTGACGAGGACGCGGTAGTGGCCCCACTCGCCGTCGGCGACGACCGGCCCGGTGGTCCAGGTGTTGCCCTTGGTGGTGCCGAGCGGGACCCAGACCCAGTAGCCGTCCACCTTGTCGTTGCTCAGGACCGTGTAGTGGTCGAAGTGCGGCTCGGTGTTGAGGGGCCACTTCAGGCTGACCTTGCCGGTCGCCTTGTCGTACGTGCCCGTCAGCTCGGTCACCACGGGCAGCGGGCGCACGACGGTGTCCGTGCTGCCCGACGAGGTGTTGCCCGCCTTGTCCTTGGCCCGGACCTCGTAGTAGTAGGGGGTGCGGTCGTCGGGGTTCACGAGGGGGTCGGTGAAACTGCGGGCGGTGGTCGTGGCGACCTTCGTCCAGGTCCCGGAGCCGACGGGCCGCCGGTAGAGGGAGTAGTTCGCCAGGTCCATCTCCTTGTTGGCGGTCCAGGAGACGGTCGTCCTGCGGGTCGTGGTGTTGTACGCGGTCCTCACACCGGTGGGGGCGAACGGCTTCGTCCTGTCGTACGCGGCCGACGTCCGGGGCGTGTACGTGTACGCGACTTTCGCGGCGCCGCTCCAGTTCACGTGGTCGACGCGGAGGGTGTGCCTGCCGGAGGGGACGGTGAGGTTGACGCTCTTGGAGCGGGCCGTGTCACCGGTGCCCTTCCACAGGTCGATCTTGCGGGCGCCGTCCAGGTAGACGCGGACGCCGTCGGTGGCGGAGGCGGTGAACGAGAAGGGCCCGCCGGAGCCGAAGTCGCGCGTCACCGACCAGCGGACACCGAAGTTGTCCGACGGCACCCCGGAGACCGGGCTCCCGGACCAGCTCTGGCTGATGGCGCTGTCGCAGTCGGTCCGCACCGGGGAGCCGGAGAACGAGGTGTTCTTGTAGAACGTCCTCTTGTAGACGTCGGCCGAGCAGGTGACGTCGGCGGCTGCCGCCTGCGGGACGGCGACCAGCAGGCTGCCGAGGACGACGGCGGACAGGGCACCACCTGTCCGGGCGGCAAGGAGACTCTTCCGGTGCACGGGGACCTTTCACGCTGTGCGGGCAGAACGTACAGCGTGGAGACTCGTGACCTGGGAGGAAGGTTGCACGGCGCGCCCGATGCCGCCGCTGTCAGCTGCGGATGCCAAAAACCCCCAGCCGCTACCGACTGAGGGTCTTTGTACTGGTGGGGCTAACAGGATTTGAACCTGTGGCCTCATCCTTATCAGGGATGCGCTCTAACCAACTGAGCTATAGCCCCGCCGCGCTCTGCGGTGTGTCCCGCGCGCTGACTCCTGAAGATTAGCGCACGAGGGGGGCAGTCCCAAAATCGGTTGTCGGGGGGCTGTCAGGAGAGCCCGGCAGGTGGCGTCACTCGTCCTCGGCCAGCGTCAGCTCGATGCCGCCGACGAAACCCGCGGACAGGTTGTAGATGAACGCGCCGAGGGTGGCCAGCGCCGTCGCGAGGACGACGTCGATCACCGCGATGATCGACGCGAACGTCAGCACGTGTGGAAGGGAGAGGAAGGCCTGCAGGTCGAAGCCGTTCGCCTCGTTGGAACCGGTCGCCTCCGAGATCGTGCCACCGACCGTCGAGAACACGCCCATCGCGTCCATGACCATCCACAGGACCGCCGAGGCGACGATCGTGCAGATGCCGAGCGCGATGGAGAGCAGGAAGCTGACCTTCATGACCGACCACGGGTCGGCCTTGGCGACGCGCAGCCGGGCCTTACGGGTCCGCGGCGCGGTCTTCGCACCCGTACGCGGCCGCCGTACGGCGCCGGCCGGAGCCTGCGCCGGATAGGCCTGCGGCGGATGGTAGGGCCCGGCAGACTGCTCGGAGCGGCGCTCGCCGGGCAGCGGGGACGCCTGCTGCCCCTCGGCCGGGCCCGGCTGGGTCTGCGAGCCTCGGGTGTCCGTCACAGTTCCCCCCTGGGATCCATGCGTGTCGGGCGAGGACGAGTCGGCCGGGCCGGCCTCGATCTTGCGCAGTTGGGTCGTGTGCGGGTCCGCCGCACGCGCGGCGGAGCCACGGCCGCCGCCGTCCGTTTCCGTACCCGTCGAGGTACCGGCCGATCCGGCGCCCGTGGCTCCGCTCACGATGACTCTCTCCTCGTGCTACTCGGCCGAGGGCGCCTCACCCTCGTCCGTGCCGGTGGTCGCGGCACCCTCGGCGGTCTCGTCCACGGCCACGTCGCCGTCGACTTCCTCCGCCTCGCGCCCCGCCTCGGCGTTACGTGCGATACCGACCACGGCATCGCGCTTGCCCAGGTTGATCAGCTGGACGCCCATGGTGTCACGGCCCGTCTCCCTGACCTCGTTGACTCGCGTACGAATCACACCGCCGGACAGGCTGATGGCGAGGATCTCGTCGTTCTCCTCGACAATCAGCGCGCCGACGAGTGAGCCGCGGTCCTCCACGATCTTGGCGGCCTTGATGCCGAGGCCGCCGCGACCCTGGACGCGGTACTCGTCGACGCCGGTCCGCTTGGCGTACCCGCCGTCCGTCGCAGTGAACACGAACGTACCGGGTCGAACAACATTCATCGAGAGGAGTTCGTCGCCCTCGCGGAAACTCATCCCCTTGACACCGGAGGTGGCACGGCCCATCGGGCGCAGAGTGTCGTCCGAGGCGGTGAACCTGATCGACTGAGCCTTCTTGCTGATCAGAAGGAGATCGTCGTCGGCCGAGACCAGTTCGGCGCCGATCAGCTCGTCATCGGAACCGTCCTCGCGCTCGCGCAGGTTGATCGCGATCACACCACCGGAGCGGGGCGAATCGTAATCCTTCAGAGGCGTCTTCTTGACCAGACCGGCCTTCGTGGCCAGCACCAGGTACGGCGCCGCCTCGTAGTCACGGATCGCGAGGATCTCGGCGATCGCCTCGTCCGGCTGGAAGGCCAGCAGGTTCGCCACGTGCTGCCCGCGCGCGTCCCGGCCGGCGTCCGGCAGCTCGTACGCCTTCGCCCGGTACACCCGGCCCTTGTTGGTGAAGAACAGCAGCCAGTGGTGCGTGGTGGAGACGAAGAAGTGGTCGACGATGTCGTCTTCCTTCAGCTTCGTACCCCGTACGCCCTTGCCGCCGCGCTTCTGCGCCCGGTAGTCGTCCGTCTTCGTCCGCTTGACGTAGCCGCCGCGCGAGACGGTGACGACGATGTCCTCCTCGGCGATCAGGTCCTCGATGGACATGTCACCGTCGTAGGGCACCAGCATGGTCTTGCGGTCGTCGCCGTACTTCTCGACGAGCGCGGTCAGCTCCTCGCTGACGATCCCGCGCTGGCGGACCGGCGAGGCCAGGATCGCGTTGTACTCGGTGATCTTCGCCTGCAGTTCGTCGTGCTCCTGGACGATCTTCTGCCGCTCCAGGGCGGCGAGCCGCCGCAGCTGCATCTCGAGGATGGCGTTGGCCTGGATCTCGTCGATCTCCAGGAGGTCCATCAGGCCCGTACGCGCGATCTCGACCGTGTCACTGGCCCGGATCAGCGCGATGACCTCGTCGATGGCGTCCAGGGCCTTCAGCAGACCGCGCAGGATGTGGGCGCGCTCCTCGGCCTTGCGCAGCCGGAAGCGGGTCCGGCGGACGATGACCTCGATCTGGTGCGTCACCCAGTGGCGGATGAACGCGTCCAGCGACAGCGTGCGCGGCACGCCGTCCACCAGCGCCAGCATGTTGGCGCCGAAGTTCGACTGCAGATCCGTGTGCTTGTAGAGGTTGTTCAGGACGACCTTGGCGACCGCGTCCCTCTTGAGCACGATGACGAGACGCTGACCGGTGCGGGACGACGTCTCGTCGCGGACGTCGGCGATGCCGCCGATCTTGCCGTCCTTCACCAGGTCGGCGATCTTCTGCGCGAGGTTGTCGGGGTTCGTCTGGTACGGCAGCTCCGTGACCACCAGGCACTGGCGGTTCTGGATCTCCTCGACCTCGACGACCGCGCGCATGGTGATCGAGCCGCGGCCCGTGCGGTACGCCTCCTCGATGCCCTTGCGGCCGACGACGAGCGCGCCGGTCGGGAAGTCCGGGCCCTTGATGCGCTCGATGAGCGCATCAAGAAGCTCCTCGTGGGTGGCCTCGGGGTTCTCCAGGTACCACTGGGCGCCGGCCGCGACCTCGCGCAGGTTGTGCGGCGGGATGTTGGTGGCCATGCCCACTGCGATACCGGCCGAGCCGTTGATCAGCAGGTTCGGGAAGCGGGCGGGCAGGACGGTCGGCTCCTGGGAGCGGCCGTCGTAGTTGTCCGTGAAGTCGACGGTCTCCTCGTCGATGTCGCGGACCATCTCCATCGACAGCGGCGCCATCTTGCACTCGGTGTAGCGCATGGCCGCCGCCGGGTCGTTGCCCGGAGAGCCGAAGTTGCCGTTGGAGTCCACCAGCGGCATCCGCATCGACCACGGCTGGGCGAGCCGCACCAGCGCGTCGTAGATCGAGGAGTCGCCGTGCGGGTGGTAGTTGCCCATGACGTCGCCGACGACACGGGCGCACTTGTAGAAGCCGCGCTCGGGGCGGTAGCCGCCGTCGTACATCGCGTACAGAACGCGGCGGTGGACGGGCTTGAGGCCGTCCCGGACGTCGGGCAGCGCACGGGACACGATGACGGACATCGCGTAGTCCAGGTACGAGCGCTGCATCTCCGTCTCGAGCCCGACGGGCTCGATGCGCACGATCGCGTCGCCGCCCTCTTCAGGGGTGACTGGAGTGTTCTCGTCGGCCATTGCTGGTGAAGATCCTTCCTGGTGCGGTCAGCTGAGACCGACTCAGATGTCGAGGAACCGGACGTCCTTGGCGTTGCGCTGGATGAACGCGCGGCGGGCCTCGACGTCCTCGCCCATGAGGACCGAGAACAGGTCGTCGGCCTGGGCGGCGTCGTCGAGGGTGACCTGGCCGAGGACGCGGTGCTCGATGTCCATGGTGGTCACGCGCAGCTCCTCGGCGTTCATCTCGCCGAGGCCCTTGAAGCGCTGGATCGAGTCCTCCTTGACCCGCTTGCCGCGCTGGCGGCCCATCTCCAGCAACGCGTCGCGCTCGCGGTCGGAGTACGCGTACTCGACCTCGTCCCGGCCCCACTTGATCTTGTAGAGCGGGGGACGGGACAGGAACACGTGCCCGGCCTCGACCAGCGGCCGCATGAAGCGGAACAGGAAGGTCAGCAGCAGGGTGTTGATGTGCTGGCCGTCGACGTCGGCGTCCGCCATCAGGATGATCTTGTGATAGCGGAGCTTCTCGATGTCGAAGTCCTCGTGCACACCCGTGCCGAACGCGGAGATCAGCGCCTGGATCTCCTGGTTCTGCAGGATCTTGTCGATCCTGGCCTTCTCCACGTTGAGGATCTTGCCGCGGATCGGGAGGATCGCCTGGTACTGCGGGTTGCGGCCGGACTTGGCCGAGCCGCCGGCGGAGTCACCCTCGACGATGAAGATCTCGCACTTGGTGGGGTCGTTGGACTGGCAGTCCGACAGCTTGCCCGGCAGGGACGCCGTCTCCAGCAGACCCTTGCGGCGGGTGAGGTCACGGGCCTTGCGGGCCGCCACGCGCGCGGTGGCCGCCTGGATGCCCTTGCGGACGATGTCCGCGGCCTCGACCGGGTTGCGGTCCAGCCAGTCGTTCAGGTGCTCGTAGACCGCCTTCTGCACGAAGGTCTTGGCCTCCGTGTTGCCCAGCTTGGTCTTCGTCTGGCCCTCGAACTGCGGCTCGCTCAGCTTGACCGAGATGATCGCGGTCAGACCCTCACGGATGTCGTCACCGGTGAGGTTGTCGTCCTTCTCGCGCAGCAGCTTCTTGTCGCGGGCGTACTTGTTGATCAGCGAGGTCAGCGCGGCACGGAAGCCTTCCTCGTGCGTACCGCCCTCGTGGGTGTGGATGATGTTCGCGAAGGAGTAGACGCCCTCGCTGTAGCCGCTGTTCCACTGCATCGCGACCTCGAGGGACAGGCTCTTGTCCCTGTCCTCGGCCTCGAGGTCGATGATCGTGGGGTGCACCACGTCTCCCTTGCGGGAGTTGAGGTACCGCACGTAGTCGACGATGCCGCCCTCGTAGTGGTACGTGACGGCCTTGACCTCGGCCTTCTCGTCGGCCCCCGCCTCGTCCGCGCCGCTGGTGGCCTTCGCCTCCTCGCGCTCGTCAGTGAGTTTGATCGTCAAACCCTTGTTGAGGAACGCCATCTCCTGGAAGCGCCGCGACAGCGTCTCGAAGGAGTACTCGGTGGTCTCGAAGATCTCCGGGTCGGCCCAGAAGGTGACCGACGTACCGGTCTCCTCGATCGCCTCGTGCTGGACCAGCGGAGCCGTCGGCACGCCCATCTTGTAGTCCTGCGTCCAGCGGAAGCCGTCCGTCCTGACCTCGACGGCGACCTTCGTGGACAGGGCGTTCACGACGGAGACACCGACGCCGTGCAGACCACCGGAGACCGCGTAGCCGCCGCCGCCGAACTTGCCGCCCGCGTGCAGCACGGTCAGCACGACCTCGACGGCCGGCTTGCCTTCGGACGGAACGATGCCCACGGGGATGCCACGGCCGTTGTCGACGACACGCACACCGCCGTCGGCGAGGATCGTCACATCGATGGTGTCCGCGTGCCCGGCCAGCGCCTCGTCGACCGAGTTGTCGACGACCTCCTGCACCAAGTGGTGCAGACCACGCTCACCGGTGGAGCCGATGTACATGCCGGGTCGCTTGCGGACCGCGTCCAGCCCTTCGAGCACGGTGATGGCGCTGGCGTCGTACGAGGCAGAGGCCACGGCGGACTCCGGGGCCTCGCCGCTCACGCCGGCGTCGGTGGACGGGATGTTCTCGTTGGGGTTGCCGGAATCGGCCACGAAGCGCCCTTTCTGGCACAGCACGAGCCGGGCTCGTCGGCGGGTTGCCGGAGCGGCTGCGGCATGTTGCGTTGGTAAGCCTTGATCAGCGTTGCTCAGCTTTTCCCGGGCGGTCCCCACGATTGGGGCGGGATTGACCTCCAGTCTACCGGTAGCGCCGACAGTGATGGGGGTTTGCCGGTACCTGAGTCCTCATGTGCCGCCCTCAACCGGTCTCCGCCGGGTCCCGATATATGGAAGGGGGCTCCAAGCGGCTCACAGCGCCACTCAGCGCTTCGCCCCGTCAACCCTTGGCTACTGGGGGGTCAGCTCGTGATCGACGGGGAGAAAGCTCGTGATCGACACCGGGTCTCGGGCGTACGACGGCACGCCGGATCACTCGCAAGACGTGAGGTACGTCACCCGTAGGTGTCGCCGGGACCCGTGCTCCCCGGAGCGCGCAACGGGCCGTACCGGCGGGCCGGACCGCCGGGACCGTGCACCTTGAGCAGGCGGACCGTGCCGTGGCCGAGATCCTCGTTGAGCCGCGCGACCAAGGTCGGGGCGAGCAGCCGCAACTGGGTCGCCCACGCCGTCGAGTCACACTGCACGGACAGCACGCGCTCGTCCTCGTCGTAACGCTGCGGCACGCAGTGCTTGGCCAGGTCCTCGCCGACGATCTGCGGCCAGCGGCCCATGACACCGCCCACCGCGGCCGGGGTCTCCCAGCCACGCTCGTTGATCAGCCGGTTGATCGCGGCACCGAGCGCCATCGGGTCGCGGCCATCGGCGCGCGCGCCGGAGCGCAGGCCACCGCCACGCCGCGCCTGCTTCTTCTGCCGCGCCGCGTCCCCACGCGCGCGTGCCTGCTCCTTCGCGGCGCGCAACGCCACGCGCGCAAGATCCACACCGGACGGTTCCGGAGACCCCTTCGGGTTCTTCTGGTCCCCCGAGGTGGGTTCGTCGGTGCTCATACGCGCTCCACCGTCCCACCGGCCACCGCATAGCGAGCACCGACCAGCACATCCGGTACGTCGTCGTCCACAGCGGCGGTGACCAGCACCTGCTCGCCGGGCGCGACCAGCTCGGCCAACCGCTCACGACGGCGGGCGTCCAGCTCGGCGAAGACGTCGTCCAGCACCAGCACCGGCTCGTTCCCCTCCGCGCGCAACAGGTCGTACGAGGCCAGGCGCAGGGCGAGGGCATAGGACCAGGACTCGCCGTGGGAGGCGTACCCCTTGGCGGGCAGCTGACCGAGTCTGAGATTCATATCGTCCCGATGCGGTCCCACCAGGGTCACGCCCCGCTCGATCTCCTGCTTGCGCGCCTCCGCCAGGGCCGCCGTCAACTGGGCGTAGAGATCCTCGCGCGTGTGCGCCTCACCGGGCGCCGACGGCTTGTACTCCAACGCGAGCGGACCGCCACCGGGGGCCAGCTGCTCGTACGCCTTGTCGGCCAGCGGCTGCAGCGCCGCGATGAGATCCAGACGCTGGGCGAGCAGCTCGGCGCCCGCGCGCGCGAGGTGCTGGTCCCACACATCGAGCGTGGACAGGTCCATGGAGCGCCCGCCGTGCCGGCGCGCGAGAGCGGCCGTCTTCAGGAGCGTGTTGCGCTGCTTGAGCACCCGCTCGTAGTCGGAGCGCACACCCGCCATGCGCGGGGACCGCGCGGTGATCAGCTCGTCCAGGAACCGGCGCCGCTCACCGGGATCACCCTTGACCAGCGCGAGATCCTCCGGCGCGAACAGCACGGTCCGTACGATCCCCAGCACGTCCCTCGGCCTGACCTGCGAGGACCGGTTGATACGGGCACGGTTGGCCCGGCCGGGGTTCAGCTCCAGCTCGACCAGCTGCTGCCGCTCGCCCTGCCTGACCTGCGCCCGGATGACGGCCCGCTCGGCACCCATACGGACCAGGGGCGCGTCGGAAGCGACGCGGTGGCTGCCGAGAGTGGCCAGATAGCCGACCGCCTCGACCAGATTGGTCTTGCCCTGGCCGTTCGGGCCGACGAAGGCGGTCACACCCGGGTCGAGCGGGACCTCGACCCGGGCGTACGAGCGGAAGTCGGCCAGCGAAAGATGCGTGACGTGCATGGTCGTTCGCCGACCTCCCCCAGGGGTTGTGGATCGCGGAGCGACCCTGTGGATTACTTCTTCTCTACGGCGTGGCCGCCGAACTGGTTGCGCAGCGCGGCGATCATCTTCATCTGCGGCGAGTCCTCCTGGCGCGAGGCGAACCGGGCGAAGAGCGACGCGGTGATCGCGGGAAGCGGCACCGCGTTGTCGATGGCGGCTTCCACAGTCCAGCGTCCCTCACCGGAGTCCTGTGCATAACCGCGCAGCTGGTCGAGGTGCTCGTCCCCGTCCAGAGCGTTCACCGCGAGGTCCAGCAGCCAGGACCGGATGACCGTGCCTTCCTGCCAGGAACGGAAGACCTCGCGGACGTTCTCCACGGAGTCGACCTTCTCCAGCAGCTCCCAGCCCTCGGCGTAAGCCTGCATCATCGCGTACTCGATGCCGTTGTGGACCATCTTCGCGAAGTGCCCCGCGCCGACCTTGCCGGCGTGCACCGCACCGAAGTCGCCCTCCGGCTTGAGCGCCTCGAAGACCGGCTGCACCTTGGCGACGTTCTCGGCGTCACCGCCGTACATCAGCGCGTACCCGTTCTCCAGACCCCAGACGCCGCCCGAGACACCGCAGTCGACGAAACCTATGCCCTTGGCGGCCAGCTCCTCCGCGTGCCGCTCGTCGTCCGTCCAGCGGGAGTTGCCGCCGTCCACGACCACGTCACCCGGCTCCAGCAGTTCGGCCAGCTGGTCGACGGTGGCCTGGGTGGGCTCGCCGGCCGGGACCATCACCCAGACCACTCGGGGACCGCTCAACTTGCCCACAAGGTCTTCCAGGCTGTGGACATCCGCGAGGTCCGCGTTGCGGTCGTACCCGATGACGGTGTGGCCCGCGCGGCGAATCCGCTCGCGCATGTTGCCGCCCATCTTGCCGAGGCCGACGAGACCGAGCTCCATCAGTTGTTTTCCTTAGGTTGCTGTGTGGCGTGCGGGGCACCTGCGTACCCGGTCCGAGCCTAGTCCCGGCCCCTCACGCACAGCTGTGGGCATACGCGCTCATACGTATGCCCTCACCTGGGGCTTTGGCCTCAGCCGCTCAGCCGCACCGGCATGATCAGGTACTTGTAGGCCTCGTCCGCCTCTGCGTCCAGGGCGGGCTTGCCACTGAGCAGCGCCGGCTTCGTGGACGTCGTGAACGACAGCTGGGCCACCGGGGAGTCGATGGCGCTCAGGCCGTCCAGCAGGAACGTCGGGTTGAAGGCGATCGAGATGTCGTCGCCGTCCAGCTGCGCATCCACCCTTTCCACAGCCTGTGCGTCGTCGCTGGAGCCGGCCTCCAGGATCAGCACGCCCTGCTCGAAGCTCAGCCGCACCGGGGTGTTGCGCTCGGCGACCAGGGCCACACGCTTGACGGCCTCCACGAAGGGGGCGGTCTCGATCACGGCGACCGAGTTGAACTCCGTCGGGAACAGCGTCCGGTACTTCGGCAGGTCGCCCTCGAGCAGCCGCGTGGTCGTACGACGGCCGGCGCCCTCGAAGCCGATCAGGCCCTCACCCGCGCCCGAACCGGACAGCGCGAGGATGACACTGTCACCGCTCGTCAGCGCCTTGGCGGTGTCCTGGAGCGTCTTGGCGGGCACCAGGGCCACAGCGGAGACGTCCGGGTTCTCCGGCTTCCACAGGAACTCGCGGACCGCGAAGCGGTAACGGTCGGTGGAGGCCAGGGTGACCGTGTCGCCCTCGATCTCGATACGCACACCGGTGAGGACGGGCAGCGTGTCGTCACGGCCGGCGGCGATGGCCACCTGGGACACGGCGGCCGCGAAGACCTCGCCGGGGACGGTGCCCGTGGCGTTCGGCATCTGCGGCAGCGCCGGGTACTCCTCCACAGGCAGGGTGTGGAGTGTGAACCGCGAGGAGCCGCAGACCACGGTCGCCCGTACACCGTCTGTGGAAATCTCCACCGGGCGGTTGGGGAGGGCGCGGGAGATGTCGGCGAGCAGGCGGCCGGAGACGAGGACCGTGCCCTCCTCCTCGACCTCGGCCTCGACGCTCACCTTCGCGGAGACCTCGTAGTCGAAGCTCGACAGGCTCAGCTGGCCGTCCTCGGCCTTCAGCAGCAGGCCGGCGAGGACAGGCGCCGGCGGACGGGCCGGGAGGCTGCGTGCAGCCCACGCCACTGCCTCCGCGAGTACGTCGCGTTCCACCCGGATCTTCACCGTAAGCCGCCTCCTGCTGTTGCTACTGAGTCCTCCGACTCGGTGTCACCGCCCACTGCGAAGGGCAGGACACCGGGGACCAGTCTGACGCACCGCACTGACAGTAGGTGCCTGTCGGGGTCAAGTCGCTCCGAGGGGCAGCCGGGCTCGAGACGGCGAGTTGTGCACAGGACCCGCTTCGAAACGGATTCCCAGCTCTCTCTAGTTGGGAGTAGTAGTAGGGCCTGTGGATACCGTGGATAACCACGTTTTCCCAGCTCAGAGCAGGAATTTTGTCCACTGGTCCTGTGGGTGAAGGCGGTGGACAACTCGGGGTCTCTGTGGAGAACAGAAAGTTCTGCACACACCGCCCACAGCCTGAGGGCAGTTCTCCCCAGCTGCGTCCCCAGGTTTACCCACGTTTCCCACACCCCAATCCGGCATCTTCGTGTGACGGCTTTCACTCGACGCGGTGAGGAGGTGCGTCGTGTT
Source organism: Streptomyces sp. NPDC005728 (assembly GCF_040630895.1). NCBI lineage: Bacteria > Bacillati > Actinomycetota > Actinomycetes > Kitasatosporales > Streptomycetaceae > Streptomyces > Streptomyces sp. NPDC005728. The sequence goes on along the minus strand of NZ_JBEXYL010000060.1, from coordinate 21,397 downwards.
GCCGAACAGTGGACAGCCATGTGGAGAAGCTGGGGATCGCTGGGGACAACCGGCCCCAGCCTGTGGGCCGGCGGTGGACAACTTCGTACACAGCCTGTGGATCTCCGCTTCGTCCACAGTCTGTGGAGATCGTTCGTCCACGATTCCACAGGGTGCTGAGCTGGGCGGACACCGCATCCCCAGGCTCCCTGTGGACGCAGTTCGGGACAACTTCACAGTCCCCAGGATGTGGACGGAAAAAAGTCACCCAATCTGTGGAGAGTGGCCGTAACCAGGCACCTAATCGAACACCGGGTGGCCGAGGAGGGGCGGCGGCGAGCGCGGGACGGGGCGGCGACGAGCCGTCGGCAGGCCACGACGACGGGCGCCGGCGGCCGCCCGGGACACGAAAAAGCGCCCCCGGGAGATCCCGGGAGCGCCCTCGGTGCCGTTCTGCGGCCGGTGTCAGCCGTTCTTGATGCGGTTCGTCAGCTCGGTCACCTGGTTGTAGATCGAGCGCCGCTCGGCCATCAGCGCGCGGATCTTGCGGTCGGCGTGCATGACGGTCGTGTGGTCGCGGCCGCCGAACTGGGCGCCGATCTTCGGCAGCGACAGGTCGGTCAGCTCACGGCACAGGTACATGGCGATCTGCCGGGCGGTGACCAGCGCGCGGCCGCGCGAGGTGCCGCACAGGTCCTCCACCGTCAGCCCGAAGTAGTCGGCGGTGGCCGCCATGATGGCCGGCGCCGTGATCTCCGGGGCGGAGTCCTCGCCGCCGGGGATCAGGTCCTTGAGGACGATCTCGGTCAGACCCAGGTCCACCGGCTGCCGGTTGAGCGAGGCGAACGCGGTCACCCGGATCAGCGCGCCCTCCAGCTCACGGATGTTCCGCGAGATCCGGGAGGCGATGAACTCCAGTACCTCCGGCGGGGCGTTGAGCTGCTCCTGCACCGCCTTCTTGCGCAGGATCGCGATGCGCGTCTCCAGCTCGGGCGGCTGGACGTCGGTGATCAGGCCCCACTCGAAACGGTTCCGCAGCCGGTCCTCCAGCGTGACCAGCTGCTTGGGCGGCCGGTCGCTGGAGAGCACGATCTGTTTGTTGGCGTTGTGGAGCGTGTTGAAGGTGTGGAAGAACTCCTCCTGCGTCGACTCCTTGTCCGCGAGGAACTGGATGTCGTCGACCAGAAGGATGTCCATCTCGCGGTAGCGCTTGCGGAAGCTGTCGCCCTTGCCGTCGCGGATGGAGTTGATGAACTCGTTGGTGAACTCCTCCGAGCTGACGTACCGGACGCGCGTGCCCGGGTAGAGGCTCCGCGCGTAGTGCCCGATGGCGTGCAGCAGGTGCGTCTTGCCGAGCCCCGACTCCCCGTAGATGAAAAGGGGGTTGTACGCCTTCGCAGGCGCCTCGGCGACGGCCACCGCGGCCGCGTGCGCGAACCGGTTGGAAGCGCCGATGACGAACGTGTCGAAGAGGTACTTCGGGTTCAGCCGCGCCGTCGGCTCAGTGGGACCGCTCGCCGGCGCGGGCTTGGCGCCCAGCGGACCGGGCCCGCCGCTCCCGCCGGCCGAGGGCAGGGCCGGGCGGCCGGGGCCGCCGCGGTGCACCGGGCCGGCGCCGGGCGGTTGTTCGGGCAGTTCACGGCGGACGGGATCGCGCTGGTCGTACTCGGCGCGCGGAGCGTCGTAGTCCGGGCGTGCGTCGTACTCCGGCCGGTCGTACTCGGGGCGGTTGTAGTCGGGGCGGTTGTAGTCGGAACGGTCGTAGTCCGGGCGCGGGGCGTCGTACTCGCCGCGCTGCTGGTCGTACGACGGGCGCTCCCCGCCCTTCGGGCGGTAGTCCTGGGACGGCGGGCCGTAGGTGTCCTGCCCCGAGGAGCCGTAGTTGTCCTGCGACGGCGAGGCGTACGGGTCGCGCTCGGGGAAGCCGAGGCGCGGCTGCTGCCAGCCGTACTCGTCCTGTCCGGGCCGGGGCCAGGCGCCGGGCTCGGGCCGCTGGTACTCGGAGGGGTAGGCGGGCCGGGCGGTCGGCAGCTGGTCCCCGCGGGACGGGGGCTCGCTGCCCGGAAGCGGGTCGGCGGCACGATGGCGGCCGTAGCCCTCGTACGGTCCGGAGGGCAGCTCGGGCTCCTCGTAGCGCGACTGCTGCGGGGAGGCGGGTGCCTGCGGGGCCGGCGGCTCGCCCACGGAGTCGTCCACGGTGATCGCGATGCGGATGGGGCGGCCGCACTCGCGGCTCAGCGTCTCGCTGACGATCGGTGCGAGACGGCCTTCCAGTACGCCTTTCGCGAATTCGTTCGGTACGGCGAGCAGGGCGGTGTCCGCGACCAGCGCGAGCGGCTGGCAGCGCCGGATCCAGTGCTCGTCCTTCGCCTCGACACCCTGTCCGCGGCCCTCGCCGAGGAGCTGCTCGAGTACTCGTGGCCACACTGCGGCAAGATCGGCAGGTACGTCAGCCACAGGGCACGCTCTCTCGCAGGTCCCACGAACGTGTGGTTCGAGGACGGGTCGGGATGAAAATCGGGTCGGGCGGGGATAAGGGAACGAATCGGAGTTCAGCCACGGTAGTCAGCGTGGCGGGTGCGGTTCAAGTTGTTGTCCCCAGCCTGTGGATAGTGTCTCTCAGTGACCCTCGGTTTGACCGGATGGCGTAGCCCCGCGTACCGTAACCAGGTCGAGTTGTCGATGGCTGCTGCCGCCTGCCTCCGATGGGCACAGATCACTTCAGGTGATCGGGAAGCGGTGCACTCGGGCGTGACGCGAGCTACTCGTGGGCGCACGGTGACAGCCAGGACGGCACCCCGCCACTACCGATTTATCTCTGGAGCCCCCGAGTGAGCAAGCGCACCTTCCAGCCGAACAACCGTCGTCGCGCGAAGACCCACGGCTTCCGCCTGCGGATGCGTACCCGTGCCGGCCGCGCGATTCTCGCGAACCGCCGTAGCAAGGGTCGCGCCAGCCTGTCCGCCTGATCCTGATCAGGTCATGACGTCGTGCTGCCTACCGAGCATCGGCTGAGGCGGCGCGAGGACTTCGCGACCGCGGTACGACGGGGTCGTCGGGCAGGCCGCCCGACTCTCGTCGTCCACCTTCGTAGCGGTGCCACGGACCCGCACGCGCCAGGGGAGAGCGCTCCCCCGACGCGTGCGGGTTTCGTCGTGAGCAAGGCTGTGGGTGGAGCGGTCGTGCGCAACAAAGTGAAGCGCAGACTGCGCCATCTGATGCGTGACCGAGTCGCCCTCTTTCCCCCCGGTAGCCTGGTAGTCGTACGAGCGCTGCCCGGATCGGGCGACGCAGACCACGCACAGCTGGCCCGAGACCTGGATGCCGCCCTCGAGCGGCTGCTGGGAGGGGGCGCGCGATGAAGTACCCGCTGCTGGCTCTGATCAAGCTGTACCAGTGGACGATCAGTCCGTTGCTGGGGCCGGTGTGCAAGTACTACCCGTCGTGCTCCCACTACGGCTACACGGCCATCGACCGGCACGGTGCGATCAAGGGAACGGCTCTGACCGCCTGGCGCATCCTCCGGTGCAATCCGTGGTCGCTCGGCGGTGTGGACCATGTTCCGCCGCGCAAGCGCCCGCGGTGGCACGAAATGCTGCGTAACGCTTGGCGCGCACGCAAGGGCGGGACCTCCGCCGCCGAACCGGCCATCGAGGAGAAGCCTCATGCCGAGCTTCCCCCGAGCCCGGCCGCAGAGACCTCGTCCCATGCCCAAGGAGCATGATTAGTGGACACGATTGCCAGCCTCTTCAGCTTCATCACGACACCTGTCTCCTGGGTCATCGTCCAGTTCCACACGGTGTACGGCGCCATCTTCGGCCCCGACACCGGGTGGGCCTGGGGCCTGTCGATCGTGTCCCTGGTGATCCTGATCCGCATCTGCCTGATCCCGCTTTTCGTGAAGCAGATCAAGGCGACCAGGGCCATGCAGACGCTCCAGCCCGAGATGAAGAAGATCCAGGAGCGCTACAAGAACGACAAACAGCGTCAGTCCGAAGAGATGATGAAGCTGTACAAGGAGTCGGGTACCAACCCGCTCTCCTCGTGCCTTCCCATCCTGGCGCAGTCGCCGTTCTTCTTCGCCCTGTACCACGTGCTCAACGGCATCGCGTCGGGCCAGACCATCGGCGTCATCAACGCGTCGCTGCTGGAGAGCGCCCGTAACGCGCACATCTTCGGGGCCCCGCTCGCCGCGAAGTTCAAGGACAGCGCCAGCACGATCGAGGCGCTGGGCGCCTCGGTCACCGACGTGCGTGTCGTGACCGTGGTCATGATCGTTCTGATGTCGGCGTCGCAGTTCTACACGCAGCGCCAGCTGATGACGAAGAACGTCGACACCACGGTGAAGACGCCGTTCATGCAGCAGCAGAAGATGCTGATGTACGTCTTCCCCATCATGTTCGCCGTCTTCGGTATCAACTTCCCGGTCGGTGTCCTCATCTACTGGCTGACCACCAACGTGTGGACCATGGGCCAGCAGATGTATGTCATCCACAACAACCCGACCCCGGGTTCCAAGGCTCAGGCCGCCTACCTGGAGCGCCTCACCAAGCACGTCACGCACCACGGCAAGGTCCGTCGCCGGAGCGAGAAGACCATCGTCAAGGCGATCGTCGCCAAGGGCCGTGACCGCAACGAGTTCGAGCGTAAGTTCATCAACGGGCTGACCAAGGCGGGCCTCTCGGCCCAGGCCGACGGCACCGTGGTGCAGGGCGAGAGCCAGACCGTGGTGCAGACCGAGGACGGTACGACGACCGCCGCCGCCGCTGCCCGGCGTCAGCAGCCCAAGCGCCAGTCCAAGGCCCAGCGCCAGTCCGGCGGGACCAAGCAGGCGGACGACGACACGCCGGCCACCTCGCTGGAGAAGTCCGAAGAGCCGCAGGACGACAAGCCCGCCGCTGCCAAGCAGCCCCAGAAGCCCGGCTCCGGCACCCGCAGCAAGGCCCAGTCCGGCCAGCGCAAGGGTGGCCCGCAGCGGCCCAAGTCCCCGTCCAAGAAGTAAGAAGGAGCCCATCCCGTGACGGAAGGCACCACCTCCGCTGCTGCCGAGGGTGCAGACACCCTCTCCCGCCTGGAGCAGGAGGGTGAGATCGCGGCGGACTACCTGGAGGGTCTGCTGGACATCGCCGACCTCGACGGCGACATCGACATGGATGTCGAGGCCGACCGCGCCTCCGTGTCGATCATCAGCGACAGCGGCAGCCGCGACCTGCAGAAGCTGGTCGGCCGGGACGGCGAGGTGCTGGAGGCACTTCAGGAGCTGACGCGTCTGGCCGTGCACCGGGAGACCGGCGACCGCAGTCGGCTGATGCTCGACGTCGCGGGCTACCGGGCCAAGAAGCGCACTGAGCTGTCCGAGCTGGGCGCCAAGGCCGCCGCAGAGGTCAAGAACACCGGCGAGCCCGTGAAGCTCAAGCCCATGACCCCCTTCGAGCGCAAGGTCGTGCACGACGCGGTCAAGGCCGCGGGACTGCGCAGTGAGTCCGAGGGCGAGGAGCCGCAGCGGTTCGTCGTCGTACTTCCCGCCTGATCGGACCCTCACGTTTCACCGGCCCCGTCTGCCCGCAGACGGGGCCGAACTTTGTCAGCCTGGTAGTTCTGGTGGCCGGTGCGCGAAGCGCCGGCGCTGTACGGAAGGACGGTCCCCGTGACGGAGGCAGCGGAGCTTCCCCCCGCGCCCGAACAGGCGCGGGAAGTGTTTGGTGATCGCTTCGCCGATGCGGTCCGCTATGCGGAGCTGCTCGCCGAGGCGGGCGTGCAGCGTGGCCTGATCGGCCCGCGCGAGGTGCCCCGTCTCTGGGAGCGGCACCTGCTGAACTGTGCCGTCCTCTCGGAGGCGGTCCCCGAGGGGGTGACGGTGTGCGACGTGGGCTCGGGCGCCGGCCTGCCGGGCATTCCCCTGGCTCTGGTCCGGGACGACCTGAACATCACCCTGCTGGAGCCTTTGCTGCGGCGTACGAACTTCCTCACCGAGGTCGTCGAGCTGCTGGGCCTGGACCACGTCACCGTGGTGCGGGGCCGGGCCGAGGAGGTCATGGGCAAGCTGCCGCCGGTCCACGTGGTGACGGCCCGTGCCGTGGCTCCGCTGGACCGACTGGCCACCTGGGGTATTCCGCTGCTGCGCCCCTACGGCGAGATGCTCGCGCTCAAGGGTGACACCGCCGAGGAGGAGCTGAAGGCGGCGGCCACCGCGCTCAGCAAGCTCGGTGCGGTGTCGACGTCCATCCTGCATGTGGGCGAGGGTGTGGTGGATCCCCCCTCCACGGTCGTACGGGTCGAGGTGGGAGAGAGTCCAGGGGGTGTGCGCTTCGCGGCCAAGCGGGCGAAGGCGGCTCGTGCAGGGCGGGCTCGGCGTCGTCGTTGACCGGTGAGATCGACGTCTCTGATCCGTCCTGACGACGAGACGTACTCCACACAAGCTGCCAAACCTACGCGACCCGGAGTGTCGCGAAGGTCCGGTCGCCGTCGCTGTGCATCGTGTTTCACGTGAAACGTCGCTCACTGCTGCACGGCATCATCAGTCGGGGCCGCGCTGCGGCCGAACCGCGCGACCGGAAGCCTCTCGGCTCACTCAGAGAGGCACCGGAGTTGTCCACAGAGGTGGATTTCTCCACAGAACACCAGGCCTCACTGGTTCACGACCCCGAAGACATGGGAGGCTCTGTTCATTGCGAGCCTGAAGTCGAGGAGAGTGAATCCTTGCGGTCCGACGCCAACATCGCGGGACCGATGACCGATCCGGTCCCCGGTCCCCGTACCGAATCGATGGGGGCGGATGTTTCACGTGAAACACCATCCCCGATGGACGACACTCCCATCGGTCGTGCTGCCCAGCTGGCAGTGGAGGCTCTGGGGCGCGCCGGCGAAGGCCTGCCGCGCCCGGAGCAGACCCGAGTCATCGTGGTCGCCAACCAGAAGGGCGGCGTGGGCAAGACGACGACGACCGTCAATCTTGCCGCTTCACTGGCTCTGCATGGTGGCCGTGTCCTGGTGATCGACCTCGACCCGCAGGGCAACGCTTCCACGGCGCTGGGGATTGACCACCACGCCGAAGTTCCTTCGATCTATGACGTTCTGGTGGAGAGCAAGCCTCTCGCCGAGGTCGTCCAGCCCGTCCCGGATGTCGAAGGTCTCTTCTGTGCTCCCGCCACCATCGATCTTGCCGGCGCGGAGATCGAGTTGGTGTCCCTGGTGGCCCGGGAGAGCCGGCTCCAGCGCGCGATCCAGGCGTACGAGCAGCCGCTGGACTACGTCCTCATCGACTGCCCGCCGTCGCTGGGCTTGTTGACGGTCAACGCGCTCGTCGCGGGCCAGGAGGTCCTCATCCCCATTCAGTGCGAGTACTACGCGCTGGAGGGCCTGGGCCAGCTGCTACGCAACGTCGACCTGGTGCGGGGCCACCTCAACCCCACCCTGCATGTGTCGACCATCCTGCTCACCATGTACGACGGCCGGACGCGTCTCGCCTCGCAGGTCGCGGAAGAGGTGCGTACCCACTTCGGTAACGAGGTGCTGCGGACGAGCATCCCCCGCTCCGTCCGTATCTCCGAGGCGCCGAGCTACGGGCAGACGGTACTGACTTACGATCCTGGTTCGAGCGGTGCCCTCTCCTACCTTGAGGCGGCCCGAGAGATCGCGCTGAAGGGCGTCGGTATCAGCTACGACGATACCCAGGCCCACATCGGCGCCCAGAACGACCCGAGCATGGTGGAGGGGATCCAGTGAGCGAGCGACGGAGGGGGCTGGGCCGTGGACTCGGCGCGCTGATCCCTGCTGCCCCGACCGAGAAGACCCCGGCTCCGGCGGCGATGGGCGGCGTGTCCACGTCCCCGGCAGCGGTCCCGGTGCTGACGACCGACCGCGGGGTGGCCGCGGCGAAGGTGGCCACGCTGCCGCCGGTTTCCCCGGAAGCCGAGGAGCCCTCGGTGAGCCCTGTCGGGGAGGAGCCTGCTGCTCCGGTGGGCGCCCACTTCGCGGAGATCCCCCTCGACTCCATCACGCCGAACCCGCGCCAGCCGCGTGAGGTCTTCGACGAGGACGCGCTGCAGGAGCTGGTCACCTCCATCCAGGAGGTCGGTCTCCTCCAGCCCGTCGTCGTACGACAGCTGGGTCCCGCTCGCTATGAGCTGATCATGGGCGAGCGGCGCTGGCGGGCCTGCCGTGAGGCCGGTCTCGAGGCCATCCCGGCGATCGTCAGGGCCACTGATGACGAGAAGCTCCTTCTGGATGCGCTGCTGGAGAACCTGCACCGGGCGCAGCTGAACCCGCTGGAAGAGGCGGCCGCCTACGACCAGCTGCTGAAGGACTTCAACTGCACCCACGATCAGTTGGCGGACCGCATCGGACGCTCCCGTCCGCAGGTCTCCAACACCCTGCGGTTGCTGAAGCTGTCGCCGGCGGTCCAGCGAAGGGTCGCTGCCGGGGTTCTCTCCGCCGGGCACGCCCGTGCCCTGCTGTCCGTGGACGACTCGGAGGAACAGGACCGGCTGGCCCATCGGATCGTGGCCGAGGGCCTCTCGGTGCGGGCCGTCGAGGAGATCGTGACCCTGATGGGGTCGCGGCCCCAGACGCCGCAGCGGGCCAAGGGCCCGCGGGCCGGTGCCCGGGTCTCCCCGGCGCTGAGCGAGCTGGCCACCCGCCTGTCGGACCGCTTCGAGACCCGGGTGAAGGTCGACCTCGGGCAGAAAAAGGGCAAGATCACCGTCGAGTTCGCCTCCATGGAGGACCTTGAGCGGATCCTCGGCTCTCTCGCCCCGGGCGAGGGGCCGGTGCTGCAGAAGGGTCTCCACGACGGCGAGTCCGAGGAAGAGGACGACTGATCCTCGGGCGGTCCCGCCGGATGGTGAGGGGAGCGGATCGTGTCCGGTGCGTACCGGAAGACGGTCCGCTCTTTGCTTTGAGCCGCTATCGAGCGCATCACATCGTGGATACGATGCGGATGGGGTATGGCGCATCCACCTGGCAGATCTCTGAGTGGGGAGACAGGGGCCATGCGATCGATGAGCCGCACCGGACTGGTGAGCGCGGGCCTGGGCTTGGGGGCCGTCGGCGGATTCGTCGGCAGCTTGCTCAGGGAACGGAGTGCTCTGACAGCCGCTCGCGATGCAGCGGGCGAGGGAAGCGAGGAACAGCCTTCATGGGGCGCCGGCTCGTACCGCTCACGTTGGACAACGTTCAGGACCTTCCCCAGCGTTGTCGCTCGTGTGTCTTCTGGGAGCTGGACCCCGTCAGCGGAGAGGCCGCGGTGACGGCGGGTACCTCCGCGCTGGAGAAGGAGTCCTGGATCTCCGCTGTCCTGCTGGACTGGGGATCATGCGGCCGCGTGGTCTACGTCGACGATGCACCCGTGGGCTTCGTGCTGTATGCGCCGCCGGCCTATGTCCCGCGCTCCACGTCGTTCCCCACGAGCCCGATCTCGCCGGATGCCGTCCAGCTCATGACAGCGTTCATCCTTCCCGGCTACCAGGGACAGGGGCTGGGCCGGGTGATGGTACAGACGGTCGCCAAGGACCTGCTGCGCCGTGGCTTCAAAGCGATCGAGGCGTTCGGCAACGCCCGCTGGAAGGAGCCCGCCTGCCTGCTGCCCGCCGATCATCTCCTTGCCGTGGGCTTCAAGACGGTCCGGCAGCACCCCAAGCATCCCCGTCTGCGGCTGGAGCTGCGCTCGACGCTCTCCTGGAAGGAAGACGTGGAGCACGCCCTGGACCGGCTCCTGGGGGCCGTTCAGAAGGAACCGGTGCTGCGGCCCCTGTAGAGGGCGGAGCGCCCGTCGGAGGGGCTGAGCCAACCGAGGGCCTCATGCAAACGGGCCAACCCGTGGGGGTTGGCCCGTTCGTGTTTCACGTGAAACGTCACTCGGCGATGAACTCGTCGAGGTCGCGGAGGAGCGCGGTCTTCGGCTTGGCGCCCACGATGGTCTTGGCGACCTCACCACCCTGGTAGACGTTCAGGGTCGGGATGGACATGACGCCGTACTTGGCTGCCGTGGCCGGGTTCTCGTCGATGTTGAGCTTGACGATCTCGATCTTGTCGCCGTGCTCGGCGGCGATTGCCTCAAGGGACGGAGCGATCTGGCGGCACGGACCGCACCAGGCGGCCCAGAAGTCCACCAGGACGGGCTTGTCGTTCTTGAGGACGTCCTCATCGAAGGTGGCGTCGGTCACAATCTTCAGGGCCACGGCTGGCTCCTTATCTGCAGGTGCGGCGGGGGTGGGGAAGGGGAAGGTCAGACCGCGGGAGCCTTCTCGGGCTCCGCCGCGTCCTCGTCCGCGAGGGCGGAGAGGAAGCGCTCGGCGTCCAGGGCGGCGGAGCAGCCCGTACCGGCTGCGGTGATCGCCTGTCGGTAAGTGTGGTCGACCACGTCACCGGCGGCGAAGACACCGGTCACATTGGTACGGGTGGACGGAGAGGCGACCTTCAGGTAGCCCTCCTCGTCCAGGTCCAGCTGGCCCTTGAACAGCTCGGTGCGCGGGTCGTGGCCGATCGCGATGAACAGACCCGTCACGGGCAGGTCCGACAGCTCGCTGGTCTTGACGTTGCGCAGCTTCAGACCGGAGAGCTTCTGGTCGCCCTGGACCTCGGCGACCTCGCTGTCCCAGACGAACTTGATCTTCGGGTCGCCGAAGGCACGCTCCTGCATCGCCTTGGAGGCGCGCAGGGTGTCACGGCGGTGGACGATCGTCACGGACCTGGCGAACCGCGAGAGGAAGGTGGCCTCCTCCATCGCGGTGTCACCGCCGCCGATCACGGCGATGTCCTGGTCCTTGAAGAAGAACCCGTCACAGGTGGCACACCAGGAGACACCGCGGCCGGAGAGGGCGTCCTCGTTCGGCAGGCCCAGCTTGCGGTGCTGGGAGCCGGTGGTGACGATGACGGCCTTGGCGCGGTGGACCGTGCCCGCGGTGTCGGTGACGGTCTTGATCTCACCGGACAGATCGACGGAGACGATGTCGTCCGGGATCAGCTCGGCGCCGAAGCGCTCGGCCTGCGCCCGCATGTTGTCCATCAGATCGGGCCCCATGATGCCCTCGCGGAAGCCCGGGAAGTTCTCCACCTCGGTGGTGTTCATCAGCGCGCCACCAGCGGTGACGGCACCCTCGAACACCAGGGGCTTCAGCGACGCGCGCGCGGTGTAGAGCGCCGCCGTGTAGCCGGCGGGCCCGGAGCCGATGATGATCACGTTACGGACGTCGCTCACGGCTTGATTCCTCGTCTCTGGTCTGTGTCATTCGACCGGTGGGAGCCCCTTTCAGAGCTCTCACCCCACCCAACGGATCCTACGGGGCACGCATTCCCGGTGTGTCCGGGCACACGGGGACCGCACACGGTAGAGATGACCGCACAGACACAGACGAGTCCTTCAGTGGACTCAGGATCGAGGTAGGGACTCCTTGAGCAGAACCTCGCCGGCAGAGGCGGACTGCTGAGGAACGCAGGCCGCGTCCACGACATAGACCGTGACCCGTGCGCTGTCGTCGGCGTCGGGCAGCACGACGAGATAGGCACTCTTACCGGCGTAGGTGCCGGTCTTGGCACCGAGGACATCGTCGCTACGGTTGATCGCCCGTCGGACGCAGTCGGGAACCGAGGGCTCGGTCTGGATGAGGGTGTTCGCGCTGGGGGTCGACCCAGGGGTGTTCTGCTCGGACTCGACGCCTGAGCGTGGCCGCTGGCTGTCGCCCCGCTGCGTGCCCTTCTTCGTGGCGAGCAGATCCTTCACCTGGCTCTCCACGCTCTCCCCGGAGAAGGCGCTGGCGGACGCCGGCAGCGTGTCGTGAGCCGTCGTCGGGGAGCCACCACTGCCGAGCGACTGCAGGACGAGAGACCCGGCCCCCAGGACCGCGGCGGTGAGAACAGCACCCAGGACGACGGTCCTCCGGCGCCGTCCGCGCTCGCGCCCCTTCCGACCCGGACCCGTCGACGCGTTCGGGCGCCCGGCGGGGCGGTCCGCCGGGATCGATGTTTCACGTGAAACACGACTGTGGGCGTCTTCGTCGTCCGGTTCCTCGGACCCGGACACCAGGACGGGCGTGTCCAGGGCTTCAGGTGCGGTGGAGGCCAGCAGGGCCTCGGCCGCGAGGGCCGCATCGATCCGGCCGGCAACGTCCGCCGGCATGCGCGGCGGGCCCGGCACGGTGCCCAGCAGTCCCCGGATCTCCTCCAGTGAGGCGTGGACGTCCGCGCACAGCTCGCACTCCTCCAGATGGCGCCGTACATCCGTGCTGCGGTCCGGCGCGAGGAGGCCTTCGGTGAGGTCGGAGATCTCGGCGACGTCCGGGTGTCCGGCCGTGTCTGTCGAGGAAGTCACGCTCGCCCACCTCCGCCCTTCACTACGGCTGGATCGCTCGGCCCTGTACCTCCGGGACCTCTGTCATGAGGGCCCGTCGCAGGTGGGACGGATGTCCCGTGCACCCGGTTCCGTCCCGGCCCGGGTTCTTTTTGGTCCTCCGTGTTTCCGGGCCGCAGATGGCTCACCAGGGGCAGGAGTCTGGCTCTGCCCCGGGCACACCGGCTCTTCACCGTCCCTGTGGGCACATCAAGGATCCGAGCGGCCTCGGCCACGGGATACCCCTGCATGTCCACGAGAACCAGAGCCGCACGCTGTTCATACGGAAGCGTGCCGAGCGCCTCGAGGAGCTGGCGATGCAGATCGTTCCGCTCGGCGGGCGCGGAAGCCGACTCGTGCGGCTCCAGCAGCTGCTCCAGCCGCTCGGTGTCGTCGACGGGCGCGGTTTTCCGGGAGGCCGCTTTCCGGACCCGGTCCAGGCAGGCATTCACCGTGATCCGGTGCAGCCAGGTCGTGACGGCCGAGTGCCCCTTGAAGGTATGGGCAGCCCGGTAGGCCGACACCAACGCATCCTGAACGGCGTCAGCGGCCTCCTCGCGGTCCCCCAGCGTCCGCAGCGCCACAGCCCAAAGCCGATCCCGATGCCGCCGCACGATCTCACCGAAGGCCTCGGGGTCGCCTTCCACATGGCGGGCGAGCAGGTCCTGGTCGCTCACTCCGCCGTATCCGGCGCCCTGTGCCATCTGCCCCTCCACGGGGGGAACCTAGCTGGTCACCTTGATGTCTGCCACCCTGCCCCGCCAGTGACCCTGACCGTCGGCAGGCAGCTTGGTCAGCCACACCAGGAGGTACTGGGTCTTGAGGGACTTGCCGGGCTTGAGTTCCACCGTCGTGCCCGAGCCGTCGGCAACCTTGGTGAAGGCCTCGAAGGACGTCGGCTCCGACCCGGCGTCCGCGCCTGCGGCACGCAACTCGACGGAAGTCTCCCCTATGAAGGTGACCGATACGTTCCCGACCTGCTGGACCTTGCCGAGGTCGAGGATCATGCCGACACCCGACTTGAGGTTGCCGAGTTCCGGACTCAAGTAGAAGTCCGTCTGCCAGTACGTGGCCGCGCTGTTGTCGTAGGCCTTGCTTATGTCACCCGGCTTTTCGGATTGGTCCTTGCCGAACGGGTCGAAGTCGCGGGCGCGCTGGATGGCGATCGGCTTGCCGGACGAAGGCTTCTTCGGGCCCTTGTCGCCGCCGTCCTGCGTCTGCGTGTTGTTGGTGTCGTTGGACTTGTCACCCTGGTCCATCAGGGCGTCCGCCAGCTGCCAGCTGCCCAGGCCCAGCGCGGCAATGAGGAGCGCCGAGACCGCCCACTTCAGGGCCTTGCCGGTGCGGCTCTGCAGCGGGGGCGGTGGGGTCGCCATCGGCTGCGTGGCACCGGGGCGCGGTGCGGGGCGGCCGTACGTGCCCTGCTGGTACGTCGTGCGCTGGTACTCCGGCGGCGCTGTGAACGCCGGCTCCGGCGGGCGGATGCGGGGCATCTCGCCGATCGCCTTGACCAGCTCTTCCGGCGTGGTGCACGGAGCCTCGTGGCGCGAGGCCGTGGCCCCGTCGTTGGCAAGGGCCCGCATCGCGAGCTCTGAGAGGCCGCGGTGGACACCGGCGCGCACCTGGTCCGGTGCGATGAGGCCGATGGTCTTGGGCAGGCCGGACAGTCCGTAGGCGTCGTTCTCGTACGGCCAGCGCTGTGTCAGCGCGGCGTAGAGCAGGGCGCCGATCGACTCGGTGTCGGTGCGCTGCGGGGTCTCGGAGCTGATGCCGCGCAGCGCCGCGTTCACGGCGAGGCCGCGGATGCGCCACTGACCGGTGGAGGCGCGCAGGACGGCGTTCGGGTTGAGCCGAAGATGTGCGAGGCCCTCGCGGTGCGCTGCGGCCATGGCCGAGGCGATCTGACTGACCATCTGGTAGGCGTCGTGCGGCTCCAGCGGGCCGGATGCCAGCAGCGTGGTCAGCTCGGTGGCGTCGGGCAGCCATTCGTGCACGACGTAGACGAGGTCGTTCTCCTCCACGGCGTCGAGGACCTGGACGAAGCGCGGGTCGCCGAGCAGTGCGGAGGAACGGGCCGCGGCCAGTACGGACCGGGCCCGCGCATGGTCCGCGGGGAGGATGTGGACGCCGACGGCACGACGGAGTTTCTCGTCGACCGCACGCCAACTGCTGAATCCGTCCAGACGGGTGACGCACTCCTCGAGGCGATAGCGTCTGGCGAGCTTGTGACCGCTGTGCAGTTCTGGAGGCGAGGCCTTCTTTGCGTGACCCTCCACCCCGCCGCTTCCCTGTGCCTGGTCGCTGTCCGTGTCCAGCTCCGGGTTCTGGGCCACCCCGTCGGCCGTGGACTGGTCCGCCTTGGCGGTCAGCGGCTGATCGCCGCTGTTGTCTGCCACGTCGACGGCAGCCGTGCTCCGTTCCGCCACCGTCGTCCCTGCCTCCCCATCCGTTGCACGCTGTCCGACGCCGAATCCAATTGTGCCCACAGTCCGGCGCTATGCACGACACACAGCAGCGGACGAAGGTTGTGCGCCTACCCCCGCTTCAGCGTCCCAGACGCCCGCGCACCATTCCCACGAGCGAGTTGAGTTCCTCGATCCGCATCCGGCGGGCCGCCACGAAGAAGACCCCGAGCAGCACCGCACCGCCGATGAGCAGTGCGGCGAAGGAACCGATGACGCCCTGCCCGAGGGTGTGCCCGATGCCGTAGCAGGCCGCGCCGCTGAGCAGGGCCGCCGGCACCGATGCGATGCCGAGCCGAGCATAGGTCCGCAGCACCCGGGTGCCGTCCAGGTCACCGCCGAGCCGCTTGCGCAGCCGGCGCCACGCCACGCCCACCCCGATCGCGTAGGCGACGCCGTACGAGGCGGCCATGCCCGCCACCGCCCAGCGGGACGGCAGCACGAAGTAGCAGAGCAAGGAGGCGCCCGCGTTGACCGCCGCCACGATCACGGTGTTGTAGAAGGGCGTGCGGGTGTCCTCGTAGGCGTAGAAGGCACGCAGGACGACGTACTGCACCGAGTACGGGATGAGGCCGAGGGCGAAGGCCATCAGCATGTAGCCCATGTTGACGGCCGAGCTGGTGCCCGCGGAGCCGAAGATCAGCGTGCACATCGGGATTCCGAGCGAGAGGAAGCCGAAGGCGATGGGCACGATGGCGACTGCAGTGGTACGCAGGCCCTGGGAGATGTCGTCGCGGACGGCTCCGCCGTCGCCCTCGGCGGCCGACCGTGAGATACGGGGCAGCAAAGCGGCCATCAGGGACACCGTGATGATGGCCTGCGGCAGTCCCCAGATCAGCTGGGCGTTGGCGTAGGCGGCGAAGCCGGTGCCCTTGACGCCGGAGTCGTCGCCGGCGGCGGTGGACAGCTGGGTCACGACCATGGCGCCCACCTGGTTGGCGAGAACGAACAGGATCGTCCACTTGGCGAGCATCGCGGCCTTGCCCAGGCCGTGGCCCTTCCAGTCGAACCGCAGCCGGATCCGGAATCCGGTCTCGCGCAGGTAGGGGATCATCGCGAGGGCCTGTACGACCAGGCCGAGCAGTACACCCACACCGAGCAGTCGCTGACCCTGCGGAGGGATGCTGGCGACGTCCAGGTGGGAGTTGGCCGCGGTGCCGTAGACCCAGATGAACGCGCCGAGCGAGACGATGATGACGATGTTGTTCAGGACCGGGGTCCACATCATCGCGCCGAACTTCCCGCGCGCGTTGAGGATCTGACCCATCACCACGTGGATGCCCATGAAGAAGATCGAGGGCAGGAAGTAACGGGTGAAGGTGACCGCGACGTCGTTGGCCGCCGGGTCGTCGGCGATGGTGGGGGACAGCATCCGCACCAGCAACGGCGCCGCGAACATCGCGAGACCGGTCAGCGCGGCCAGGGCCACCATCACGAGGGTCAGCAGCCGGTTGGCGAAGGCCTCGCCGCCGTCCTCGTCCTCCTTCATGGAACGCACCAGCTGGGGCACGAAGACGGAGTTGAGGCCGCCGCCAACGGTGAGGATGTAGATCATCGTCGGCAGCTGGTAGGCCACCTGGAAGGAGTCGGCGAGGAAGCCGAGACCCAGAGCGGCGGCGATCAGCGCGGAGCGGACGAAACCGGTGAGTCGGGAGACCATCGTGCCAGCCGCCATGACGGCGCTGGACTTCAGCAGCCCGGAGGCGCGCCCGCCCTTCTTCGCGGCGGGAGCCGCCGTGGCGGGAGCCTGGGCCGAACCGGACGGACCGGCGGGATCGGGGGCCGCGGCCGGGGCAGGCACGGGGGGCTGGACCGGGTTTCCGGCAGCGGGGGGACCGGGCTGGTACGGGGTCTCGGCGTACTGGTTCGCGTACTGCGGGTTCTGTGCGTACGGCGGCGCCGGGTAGGGAGCCGCAGGGCCCTGACCGGGTCCCTGCGCGGCCACCGGGGGATCCATCGGCGCGGGACCGGCGCCCTGCTGCTGGTCCCGGAAGAGGTGAGCGAAGGCGTCCGGCTCGTGGTACTCCTCGCCGGAGTGCGTGACCAGGTCGTCCACCCCCACGAACTGTGTCGTGCGGGGGTTGTCGCCGTACGGCAGGTACGGGGTCGCGCCCTCCGGCTCGGGCGCCGGGGTCTGCGCCCACACATGCGGGTCCGGGGCGTACGGCGACTGGGCCGGCGTGGTGTACAGCGGCTGCTGCGGCTCGTAGGTGCCCGGGGGCGGCGGCGGGTGCGCGGCACGGTCGTAGAGCGCCTCGGCGACCGGGTCCTGGGCGGCGAGGTCCTGCGCCCGGTAGGGGTCCTGGTCGTAGGCGTCCTGGAGGTACATGTCCGCCGCGTGCTGCGGCGGCACCTGGCCGGGCTCGGGCGGCGGCTCGGGGTAGCCCGAGCCGGCAGCGCCCTGTCCGCGGTCACCGTCGTACGGCGCGTTCATGGTTACCCCACCTCATCGTCCCGGGCCACACCGGCCACGACATCGCTCAACGGTCCACTCTCTCACCCGTCCCGGACGGGTCGGCGCTTTCCGGTGCGGTGTCCGGCGCAGGGTCACTCGGCTGCTCCGGGTCGTCTGCCCCCGAACGGGCGTCCGACTCCTCCGGGAGACGATCCCCGGGGGCGCCGGGGTTCCCCGGCTCGTCGTCGATGTCCTCCCCCGCGGCGTCGGGGCCGTTGTCCTCGGCCTGGCGGGCGGCTGCGCGCTTGCGCTGGGTGTACATCCGGAAGCCGGCGAGGACGAGGAGGAGCACGCCGCCGCCGATGACCAGCATGACGGTGGGCGTGACCTCGGTGACCTTCACGTCGAAGCTGACCGGGTCGCCGTACTCCTGGCCGTCCTCGGTGTACATCTGGGCGAGGACCGTGACCCGGCCGTTGGCGTTGGCCGAGGTGGTGAACTTCACGGACTGGCTGTGGCCGCCGGAGACATCGACGGGCTGCTCGTAGTAGGCCTTGCCGCCGATCTTCAGGCGGGTCGGCTGCGACGAGGTGAGCCGCAGGACCAGGTGGCTCACGGGCTGGACGAGGTTGTTCTGGACGGTCACCGGGATGGTGGCGCTGCGACCGGAGAGCTTCGTCTCGGACTTGTCGATCAGCTTGACCTGGTCGGCCAGCTCGTCGAGCCAGGCCTCCACGTCGCCCCGGAAGCTGTCCGCCTCCGTGCTGCGGCCTCGCCATGAGGTGGACATCTCACGGTTTATGGCCCGCCCGAACGGGGTGACCACGCGGGACTGGTCGCTGAGGATCACCTTGAAGTTGTCGAGCTTGTCCTGCGTTCGCGCGATCTGCTCGAAGGACGTCCTCGGCAGCTCCTGCTTGCGCAGGGAGGAGGGGTACACGGACCTGGAGGGGATGCGCGTGGTGGCGCTCGGGTCGGGTTTGGCCTTGGCCGCCGCGGTGAGGTTCTGCGACTGGGACCAGTTCCCGTCCTGGAGCGCCTTCAGCGCAGCCGCCATCGCCTGCACCTGGCTCGCCGTCGGCATCCGCTGCGGGGCGACGACGATGCTGCGCTGCTCGTCCGTCTGCGCGTTCACTTCCAGGCTCTGGGCCAGGAACTCCTGCACGGCGAGCGTCGCCGAGTCCGCCTTGGTCAGATCGCCCTCGAAGGCCGTGGACAGCCGTGCGTCGGCCGCCACCGCCGTCGTGCCTCCGCCGACCGGGCGGGCCGCGGAGGGTGTGTAGGGCAGCCCTGCGGTCTCCTGGAGGCTGTCGCTGCGGGCGATCACGCGGTCGGCGCCGGCGGAGGTGGCGACCTTCATGATCGACGGGTCTACGGCCCCTTCCACGGGCCAGGCGAAGTCGGTGGTCGGCGTGACGTGGAGGATGGTCTTCACGGTGATGCCGGCAACGTCGGTGGCGTCCTTGAGGTGGCTGAGGGAGCCGGTGACGCTGGTTCCGCTGTGTGCGAGAGAGGCGAGGTCCGGGTCGGCGAAGGGCAGCGCGACGACTTCCTTGCCCACGACCGCCTGCTGCAGGTTGGCCAGCCACTGCTTGGCGGCCGCCTGGTGGGTGCCGGCCGTGGTGGTGCCGCCGTCGCCCTGGATCCGGTAGTTGCCCGCCATCGCGTCCACCGACGCCAGCAGGTCCGGGTCGATCACCCAGGTGACGTCGAGGTCCTTGCCGAGCTCCACCATCTGAGCCAGTCGGCCGCCGGGGGCGATCTCCTTGGCCAGGTCGTCGTTGAGGAAGACCGGCGTCTGCAGTTCGCCGGCGCCCGTCCTGGCCGTCATGTGGACCGTGGAGATCAACGGCCACAGGAACGTCGTCTTCGTCTTCGTGCCGGCCTCGGAGGGCTGCCACGGCAGGAACGTCTGCTGGATGCCGAGTACCCGATCCCAAGGCCGTGCGGACGTCTGGCCGGACAGGGAGACCCCGAACTTGTAGACGCCGTCCTCGCCGAGGTCCAGCTTGTCCACCGGGACCGAGATGCTGAAGTGTTCGGCGACGCCCGGAGCGAGCTTGGAGAACTTCTCCTCGTACTTTCCGCCGATCTCGGATCCGGTGCCGCTCTGGAGATCGTCGGAGTGCCGGGAGACACCGTCGATCGCCGAGCGCGTGTTCAGCAGAGGCCCCACCTGCAGGCCCACGTGGGCGCCGGTGACGGCCTGCTTGCCGTTGTTGGTCACCGTGCCGGACACGGTCAGCGTGTCCCCGTCCGTGGGGGCACTGGGGCTGAGCGAGTCCACGGCGACCGACACGGTGTCCGAGGAAGCGGCCTGGGCCTGTCCCGCGGCGGGCAGCTGAAGGAGCCCCGCCAGCAGGGGCGCCCCGGCGAGCAGTGCTCCGGTGCGCCGTATCCACCGGCGGGCAGGTGAGGCACCGGTCCCCTGGAAGTGAGCCGCCTCGGCCACGCGCTCGTCCGTCCCTCGTCGTCAGTGGTCGTCGGAATGTGCGTCCACGCATGGTAACGAGGCGCGCTGAGGGGAAGTGCCGCGGTCCGCTCCACAAGATCGGGAGAGCGCGGCGCCCCGTCCTCTCTATCCAGTATCGAGGGAAGAGCAGAGGTATGCCGTAAGCACAGTGCTTGTGCGGGTATGCCAGGGGGAGGCCGTGCCGCCTAATGGGGGCGCCCCTGGGCGTCGGGGCCACGTACCCTCTTTTGTTGTGCCGAACCCCAACGATGCCAATCCCTCTGCCCTGAGCCAGGCGCAGCAACTCGCTGTGAGTGAGCTGCTACGGGTGGCCCCCGTCGCCGACGACATCGCCCGCCGTTTCCAGGAGGCCGGGTTCTCGCTCGCCCTGGTGGGCGGCTCGGTCCGCGACGCGCTGCTCGGCCGGCTCGGGAACGACCTGGACTTCACCACTGACGCGCGCCCCGAGGACGTACTGAAGATCGTGCGGCCATGGGCGGACGCCGTCTGGGAGGTCGGGATCGCCTTCGGCACCGTGGGCGCGCAGAAGGACGGCTACCAGATCGAGATCACCACCTACCGGTCGGAGGCGTACGACCGCACCTCGCGCAAGCCCGAGGTTTCGTACGGCGACTCCATCGAGGAGGACCTTGTCCGCCGCGACTTCACGGTCAACGCGATGGCGGTGGCGCTGCCGGAGAAGGAGTTCATCGACCCCCACGGCGGTCTCGACGACCTCGCGGCCAGGGTGCTGCGTACCCCCGGCACGCCCGAGGAGTCGTTCTCGGACGATCCGCTGCGGATGATGCGGGCCGCTCGGTTCGCCGCCCAGCTGGACTTCGAGGTCGCTCCCGAGGTCGTCACCGCGATGACGGACATGGCCGGGCGGATCGAGATCGTCTCGGCCGAGCGGGTCCGGGACGAGCTGAACAAGCTGATCGTCTCCGCCTTCCCGCGCAAGGGCCTGGCCCTGCTCGTCGACACCGGCCTCGCCGACCACGTCCTGCCCGAGTTGCCGGCCCTGCGTCTGGAGAGTGACGAGCACCACCGGCACAAGGATGTCTACGACCACACACTGATCGTGCTGGAGCAGGCGATCGCGCTGGAGGAGGGCGGTCCGGACCTCGCCCTGCGTCTGGCCGCGCTGCTGCACGACATCGGTAAGCCCCGTACGCGCCGTTTCGAGTCGGACGGCCGGGTCTCGTTCCACCACCACGAGGTGGTCGGCGCGAAGATGACCAAGAAGCGTATGACTGCGCTGAAGTACTCCAACGAGCTGGTGAAGGACGTCTCACGTCTGGTCGAACTTCACCTGCGCTTCCACGGCTACGGCACGGGCGAGTGGACGGACTCGGCCGTGCGGCGCTACGTCCGTGACGGTGGCCCGCTCCTGGACCGCCTGCACAAGCTGACCCGCTCCGACTGCACCACGCGGAACAAGCGGAAGGCGGCCGCGTTGTCGCGGGCCTACAACGGCCTTGAGGAGCGTATCGCCCAGCTTCAGGAGCAGGAGGAGCTGGACGCGATCCGTCCGGACCTCGACGGCAACCAGATCATGGAGATTCTGGGCGTCGGTCCTGGCCCCGTCATCGGCAAGGCGTACAAGCACATGCTGGAGCTGCGCCTGGAGAACGGGCCGATGGAGCACGACGCTGCGACGGCGGCTCTCAAGGAGTGGTGGGCCGAGCAGAGCTGAGGCCGTCGGTGGGGTCGTGTTTCACGTGAAACAACACCCCGGGCGAAAGGAGGGGGGGATGTTATAAAGGTAAAAAAAACACCGCGGA
>NZ_JBEXYL010000059.1:0-61228 GCF_040630895.1 Streptomyces sp. NPDC005728 | reverse complement strand
ACGTCCCCGGCCCAGCCGGCGAGCTGCGGATGATGCCCGGGCTCGGCCAGCACGTGCAGCATCGCGGTCAGTTCGGCCAGCGGGGAGGCGGCGAAGCGACGTCCGTATCCGAGTGATCTGTCCGATGCCCGTTGGGAGTTGATCGAGCCGGTTCTCGCGGCCTGGCGTTTCGAGCGCCGTGGCAGGGCCCTGGACTTCGGCCGGCCACCTGAGCACGACCTTCGCGAGATCATGGACGCGATCTTGTATGTCGACCGGACCGGAGTCCAGTGGCGCTATCTCCCGCACGACTTCCCGAACTGGAACACGGCCTACGGCTACTTCGCCAAGTGGGCGGACCAGGGCGTGTTCGCCCAGCTCAACGGCCTGTTCAGGCAGCTCCTGCGTGAGAAGGAAGGGCGGGATGCCGAGCCTTCCGCCTGCGTGATTGACGCCCAGAGCGTGAAGACCTCCATCAGCGTCCCGGCTGCCGGCCACGACGCCGATCTACCGCCCATTAGATCGTCGGCAGGAAGCGGAGCATCGTCACCGACACGCTCGGCCTTCTCCTCGCGGTGCTGGTGACCGCGGCGAGTGTGCAGGACTCCGTCGCCGGCACCGCGTTGCTCGACCAAGCTGCTGCCGCCCACCCCAGCATCCGCAAGGTGTGGGTCGACGGTGGGTACCGCCAGCACCTCATCGAACACGTCGCGACCCTCGGTATCGACCTGGACGATCACCGTCCGCAAGACCGGGACCAGGGGCTTCACCCCGATACCGAAACGCTGGGCGGTCGAGCGGACCTACGGATGGCTCACGCTCCACCGGCGCCTGGCCCGCGACTACGAAACCCTGCCCACCCGCTCCGAAGCCGTGATCCACATTGCCATGACCGACCTCATGGCCCGCCGCCTCACCGGCGAGAACACCATCTCCTGGCGCGACCCGAAGAAGGCCACCAGACCTGCTATTCCGGGATGAAACAACGGACGAAAACGACCTCTTAGAGGTCGTTTTCACCTGTATCGCCTGGATATAGGGCGATTCTTGGAGTGTGGGATTGCGGTGCGCAAGAGGTAGCGGGGTGTGGTCGGGGCCTGTGGGACAGGCGGGGTGACAGGTGAGGCGGGATGTGGCTTGTTCCTGTCTCATCCCAGGACGTCCGATCTTCGTGGCTGTGTGCTTCTGTCGCCGCTGCTGTGCGCCTGGGCGCACTCGGTCCGCGGCGATACATCACGAGCATGGCGAAGCGGCGTCCGTATCCCAGTGATCTGTCCGATGCCCGCTGGGAGTTGATCGAGCCCGTGCTCTCGGCCTGGCGCTTCGAGCGCCGTGGCAGGGCCCTGGACTTCGGCCGGCCGCCCGAGCACGACCTGCGAGACATCATGGACGCGATCTTGTACGTGGATCGGACCGGCGTTCAGTGGCGCTACCTCCCGCACGATTTTCCACACTGGAACACGGTCTACGGCTACTTCGCCAAGTGGGCGGACGAGGGCGTGTTCGCACAGCTCAACGGCTTGCTTCGGCAGCTCCTCCGGGAGAAGGAGGGGCGGAATGCCGAGCCGTCGGCCTGTGTGATTGACGCCCAGAGCGTCAAGACCTCCGCCAGCGTCCCCGCCGCCGACCAGGGCATCGACGCTGGGAAAAAGATCGTGGGCAGGAAGCGGAACATCGTCACCGACACCATCGGTCTCCTGCTAGCCGTGCTGGTCACAGCGGCGAGCGTGCAGGACTCCGTCGCCGGCACCAGACTCCTGGACCAAGTCGCTGCCGAACACCCCGGCATCCGCAAGGTGTGGGTCGACGGCGGCTACCGCCAGCACCTCGTCGAGCACGCGGCCACCCTCGGCATTGACATGGAAATCACTCAACGCAAGCCCGGGACCAGGGGATTCACCCCGATCCCGAAACGCTGGGCAGTCGAGCGGACCTACGGCTGGCTCATGCTCCACCGACGTCTCGCCCGCGACTACGAGACCCTGTCCGTCCACTCCGAAGCCATGATCCACATCGCCATGACCGACCTCATGGCCCGCCGTCTCACCAGCGAGAACACCGTCTCCTGGCACGACCCGACATCACAGATCAAACGACAGATTCCGGGATGAAACAACGGGAGAAAACGACCTCTTAGGCGACGGCGCTCCCTCGTCCTCGATAGGCGGTTCGAATCATCTGAAGAAGTCGTCCGAGGCTTCGGGAGTAACGGCCAAGGCACGAGGGCGACCAGCTCGCCGGGATGCTATACACCGCGTGGATGCGTCCCGGCGTTCACCTGATGCCGGTCGAGGAGTATCGACAGACGGGGCGTCCCTGGAAGTACGAATGAGGATCTGATCGCGTCACACGGGTGCAGACCGCCCTGCGGTTTCACGAGTGAGGATCGCTCCGCCGTACTGGTTGAGGAGGCGCTCGGCTCGCGCCAGATCCTCCGGGGTGTCTATCGCTACACCGCCGTCCAGGACAGGGACCATCTGCACGGCGTGGCCATGCTCGACGAAGCGGAGCATCTCCACACCCTCGGAGCGTTCCAGGGGCCCTTGCTGAAGTTGTCGGAAGCGCTGGAGAGCCGGGCCTGTGAAGCCGTACAGACCCAGCTGGCGGAGGTACTTCGGTCGGTCGCCTTTTGGATAGGGAATGGGCTGGCGCGAGAACATCAGGGCCTCGCCTCGGGCCGTGACGACGACCTTGACGACGTTGTGGTCCAGGACGGCGCCGACGTCGACCAGCTCGGTGTACGCGTTCACGGCGAACGTGCCCGGCGGCGTGTACTCCAGGGCCTCGGAGACGTCGTCGATGGCGGTCGGCGAGATGAACGGCTCGTCGCCCTGGACGTTGATGTACCCCTCTGCCGGCAGGCGCTCGGCGACCTCCGCGACGCGGTCGGTGCCGGTGAGGTGCTCCCCGGTGCGGATGCATTCGATGCCCAGTTGGCGGCACGCCGCCTCGATGCGTTCGTCGTCCGTCGCCACGATGGCTCCGTCGAGGCGTTTGGCCTCCAGGCAGCGCTGGTGGACGTGCCAGAGCAGCGGCTTGTCGCCGAGAAGGGCCAGTGGTTTGCCGGCGAAGCGCGAAGCACCCCAGCGGCAGGGTATGACGGCGATGTGTCGGCGCGGTTTGGCGCCGGTCGGCTGGGCTGTGGTGGCGGCCACGGCGTCCTGCTGGTGGTCGTGTGAGAGTGGGGCTTCAGGTGAGCTGGGCGAGCTTGGCGCGGACGGTGGGTGAGGCGGCGCTTGTGAACGGCCGCCACTCGTAGCCGTCGACCTCATCTTCTTGAAGCGTCACCGTGTGTTTTGTACCGAGTTGGAAGGCCCAGCGGAAGTCCACGTGGTGGTGGGCTGGCTCGTTCTTCGACGGGTTCGCGTCGATCGTGTGCACGTCGATGTCGAGAAACGGGATGAGTTGCATTGGATGCAACATTCCGTCCGGTGGCGAGGACGCTATTTTGGCTGCTCCGGCGCGTCGATGGAAAGGGGTAGGTTGAAGCGGCGTGGCCTTGACCTGGGGTGCTGCGTATTGATTCAACAATGTTGCACCTGATACATCAGCGGCGTGAGTGCGACAGCGCCGGGTTCGGCTTCCCTTGTCCTCGCCCGGAATGTGGTTCATCTGGACCCGGCGGCCGCGGTGTTCAAGGCCATACTCGATGGGTGGGCGAGGCAGCAGTCGGCTCGCTTTCTGAAGAGCTCGACGATCGACCCGCGGCGGCGGCTGATCGAGCGGTTCGAGGAGTTCACCGGGCTCTACCCGTGGCAGTGGACGCCAGCGGAGGGCGAGGCATTCATCGCAGACTTGCGAGGTGGCCAGACGCCGATCCAGATGTCGACCGCCCGCGGCTACGAAGTCATCATCAGCCTCTTCGTCGAGTACCTGAGGGACAGTCGCTACGACTGGCTCAAGGTCTGCGAAGAGCGGTTCGGCGAGGTGCCTCAAGAGGTCTTCCACGAAGGCAACTCGGTGATGCACACGGTCGAGTACGAGGGAGACCCTCGGCGCCGGCCGCTGACCTACGACGAGGTCCAGGCCCTGTTCGACGCCGCTGACGCCCTGCCGTCCAAGATCCGCGGACAGGGACGCAAGGGCGCTCTGACAGCGATGCGGGACGCGGCCGTCATCAAAACCGTCTACGCCTTCGGCATCCGGCGAACTGAAGCGTCGCGTCTGGACCTCGTGGACCTGCGGCGCAACAGACAAGCGCCGGACTTCGGGAACTTCGGTTCGATGATGGTGCGCTTCGGCAAGTCGTCGAAGGGTGCTCCGCCGAAGCGGCGGATGGTCCTGACCGTCCCGGAGATGGACTGGGTGGTCGAGGTCCTGAAGCACTGGCAGGCCGAGATACGCCCACATCTGGTCCCAGGACGCCACCCGGCGCTGTGGGTCACAGAGCGCGCGGGGCGCCTGTCGCCTCGGTCGATCAACTCCGCCTTCACCGCCGCACGCGAGGCGGCCGGGCTGGATCCGGATCTGGACCTGCACTGTCTTCGCCACAGCTACATCACCCATCTCACTGAGTTCGGATATCCGGCACGATTCGTCCAAGAGCAGGTCGGGCACTCTCACGCATCCACGACGGCGATCTATATGGGAGTGTCGAACGAGTACCGTAACAAGCTGCTGGAGGCGGCGTTGAAGAACCGACTGGGCGACGTCTGGGACGTGACCGCGTGATCAAGAAGATGGGATACCACTGGCAGCTGCGTCAGCTGATGACCGAACGCGGCATGTTCCAGACCACCGACCTGGTTCCCCTGCTCGCCGAACGCGGAATCCAGCTCTCGCGCGAACAGGTCTACCGCCTGGTCACCCAGGCCCCGCAGCGCATGAGCATGGACACCCTGGTGGCCCTCTGTGACATCCTCGACTGCGCACCCAACGACCTCATCAAGCCCGAAGTCGTCAACGTCCAGGTCCGCAAGACCGCTGGCGGTGACTCCGACGTCGCCCCGCCCACGCAACCCCGCCGGACGGTCGTCCGCCGCCCCGGCACGTGAGCGACCCAGTGAGCCGGCCCAGCCGGGCCAGACCGCGAGTGCGGCGCCACCAGGCCGAACTGGCAAGCCGCAGAGTCGACTTGATACGCCACCTCCAGGCCATTGCCGGATCACAACTCACCTCCAGCGACGCTCAGCGCATCCTGGAGGCAGCCAACGCCTGGGAGCCTCGGCCCGCCCGAGCTCTGGCCGCCCACCTGGCCGAACACCCTGACGCGCTCACCGCACCGATATCCCACAGCCCGGCAGCTCTTCCCAGGCTCCTGCTGGAACTGGCTGCGGCAGGCTACGTCGTCGCCAGGCTCGCATGCGCACGCTGCGGACGCACCGACGACCCATTGCCTCGCAACTCGCCCGTCGGGCGCCTCTGCAACTGGTGCGTCGAACGTGACCGCCTTCAGCAGTGCACCCGATGCGAACGTCAAACTCGCATCCACAGCGGTACGGCAGACGGCCCGGTCTGCCGCTCCTGCTTCCAGAAGGACCCCGTCAACCACCGTCAGTGCGACCGCTGCCAGCGACTTCGCCCCACCAGTCGGCGCCCGGACGGCACGAACCTCTGTTCCTCCTGCAGCCCTCGACCCAAACGCGCCTGCATCCGCTGCGGCACCGTCGCCCGTGCCAGCACCATCACAGCCGCCGGCCCGATCTGCCCCCGCTGCTACGAACGGCCGACGCGCCCATGCGGCATCTGCGGACAGAACACCACCATCAAGATCCGTGCCACGGACACGAGCCCCGACATCTGCGAGCCGTGCTCGCGCCACCGCACCGCGGTCTGTGAGGAGTGCGGCCATCAACGCCGAGGCACTATCCGCAGAGGCGGCACCTTCCTCTGTCACAGCTGCCGGCCACGGACGCCTCGGACTTGCGCTGACTGCGTCAAGTCCAAGCCTGTGATCGCGACCTACCGGGTCGGCGTGCTCTGCAGCACCTGCTACCACCACCGCCGACGCAACCCCCGAACTTGCGTCGAATGCGGCAACACCCGCATAGCCGCGGGACGCACCTTGGAGGGCGGGGACCTCTGCGGCCCCTGCAGCGGACGCCCTGACCTGCACACGACCTGCAGACAATGTGACTACCCCGGAGACATCTACGCCAACGGCCGATGCACCCGTTGTGCCATCACCGACCGAGTCACCCGACTTCTCGCCGGCCCCGATGGCGCGATCGCCCCACCGTTCCAGCCCCTTGCCGACGCACTCACCCAGGCGGAGAAGCCCTGGTCGGTCATGAACTGGCTGCGGACCAGCGCCGCAGCTGGGCTCCTCGACAAACTCACCATGGAGCACACCGAAATCAGTCATGGGCTCCTCGACCAGCTGCCTCAGAGCACCGTCACACGCAACGTCCGGCACCACCTCGTCACAACCGGAGCCCTCCCCGAACGCCACGAGACTCTCGCCCGGCTCGAACTCTGGGCCAGGGCCACCCTCGAAGCCCTGCCCCCATACCAGTCCCGGATCGTCAGCCCCTTCGCAGAATGGCACGTCATCAAGGACGCCCGCCGCCGAGCGGAGCGCGGACGCTACACCCCAGGCGCCGCCACCGCCGACCGCGGCAACATCCGAGCCGCGATCCTCTTGCTGAACTGGCTCGACCAGCACCAGCTAACCCTCCCGGACTTGCGCCAGGAAGACCTGGATGTGTGGCTTACGCAGAACCCCACCCGACGGAATGCCGTCAACTCCTTCGTCCGATGGCTCACGAAGCGAAAGCTGACCCGACCGCTCGAGACACAGCTCGCGCGCAAGGGATTCCCTGCGAACTTCCAGACGGACGACGAGCACGAGAAACAGCTGCGGAGATGCCTCACAGACGAGGCTCTGCCCCGAGAACTCCGCATCGTGGGAGCCCTGATCCGCCTCTACGCACTCCCCATCGTGCGCATCAAGGAGCTCACTACCTCCCAGTTCCACCAGAACGACGCGGGCGCCTTCCTCACCATCGATCGCCACCCCGTGCTGCTGCCTCCGACGCTGGCCCGGCTCATCAAGGCCCACATAGCCAGTCCGCAGGCCAGCTCGATGCTCAAGCCCCGCGCGTCTTCCGGGTCCGACTACCTTCTCCCTGGTCGGCACGCAGGTCGCCCCCTGAGCGCCAGCCACATCATCAAGCGGCTGCGGAACCACGATCTCCCGACCCGTGCGGCACGCAACACGGCAATGATCAACGCCATCACCGAGCTGCCGCCGATCGTGGTCAGCGACCTCTTCGGGCTCTCGGCCGCCACGACCTTCCAGTGGGCCAAGTTCGCCCAACAGAACTGGACCGACTACCTCGCGCTCCACGAATAGTGCAGGCATCAGGTCCCTTCTCCAGCCAAACGGACTATTCCGAATGCGCGTGCGAGTCTGGCGTTGCACTCTCAGGTCTTCCTCAAATCGTGCCCAGCGTTCAGCGTGTGCCTGCACGATTTGGTCTATGACATCTTCGCAATGGAGTATCGGTCGTGTGCTTGCCCGCTGGAAACTCGCTCTAGTTCCTGCGGGCTTCTCAATCATCCTGTATGGGAACGATCTTTATGGTGGCCCCCATCTGCGTCTCGGTTGGGTTCTATTTATCGCTGGCTGGGTTATCACAGTCAGCGGCATGCCAGCCTGGAAGCGGTTTGTGGATGAGGACCCACTTCGTGCGGGGTATGAGAGATATGTCTGGGTGGTGTTCTTCCTGGTTCTATTCCTGGCAGGACCTGCTTATGTTGTTTTCACGGCTGTCGTCCGAGCGGCCCATGCGGGTGACTACCGCACTGCCGCAACATCGCTGGGCCTGATCTATCTCGTGCTTCCATTGATCGTGCGGTGGGCTGAGCCGAAGGACTACACCTTTGCGCGGCTCCCCAGTCATATTGGGCGAGCCAAATTCTTTCGCACCGTCGCCAACACGGCTGGTATTGGCGCAGTCGGGGCGTTCCTTGGCGCACGCTTTACCGCTACCTATCCGGCGCCGCTTATTTCTACCGTCTTGACTCTCATGGTCACCATGGTTGTGGTCACGCAAAGACTTTTGCGCGGGCACGGAAGCTCTGCACGCAGACCTGCGTTGACGTGCAGGCTCTGCTTTGGGCAATGGACGAGTTCGATGATGCGAAAAGGCAGGACAAGCCGGCGAGGGGACTGACGGATTGGCGGCGCTGGCGTTGCAGCCGTCAGGGGAAAGGCGCAAAGCACGCTGATAAGCAGATGGTGGCTCGCCAGAACTGGGATGCTCTCAAGCTCGACCTCTGTACCACCGTAGACAGCGGCTACCGGCTGTTCGGGCTGCCGCTCCTTACCAGGGATGAGGTGGACGAGTTGGAGAGGGAGGTGCTGGTTGAGATCAAAGCCGCCGATCCCACGGCCACTGCCTCGGCGCGTAAGAACCTGCATGCCATCCTGAAAGCGTGTGCTGGACGCATCGACGTCTTGGCCTAGTAGCTCTATGCATCGGCGCCGCTTCCCGACGGCCGCTTCCCTCACTTGCCCGCGGAAGCTGGACAGGACTACAGAGTCGATCACGTCACCTCGCCCCCGAATGCAGGGTTGGAACACCGACTCTTCCCCAGTCAAATAGGAAAATCGGTCGGATCGCAGGCCGCACCAATTAGTGGATCGCGCGCCAGAGCCGTGCATTGACGCGCTACGTCTTCAAGTTGGAGCTCACGCTACTTGAATGGGACTGGCTTCCTGTTTTGTGCCCATGTTCATCCTTGGTCGTGGTGTTGGTGTGAGTAATTCCCTTGTTGTCTGTCCATGATGTCGAGTCGGAACTCCCGGTTTTATGGTTATTGGCGTCACGGTTCTCGGTATGGGTATGCGTCACCCCCTTCTTGTCTGTATAGGACGTCGATTCGGAGCTGCCTGTCTTGTTCCCATTGGCATCGAAGCGGTCAGTGAAAGTGTGTGTCTTCCCGTCATTCGTCTTTACGGACGCCGAGTCGGAGCTGCCCGTCTTGTTTCCATTGGTGTCGAACTTGTCGGTATGGGTCCTCGTTACCCCATCCTTTGTTTCACTCTCCGACTTGGACGTTTCGGTGATTTTGCCACTGCCGTCCCTGACGGTAGTGTCGATGTTCGTCTTTCCGTCGGATCCTTTGGATGCACTGGAATCTACAGTGCCATTCGTCGATCCGCCGTGACTGTCCCTTTTCGTGAAGTCATCGTGGACGTCAATCGTTCTTCTGCCCATATCATATTCCAGCCGCTCCCTACCATTCTGAAAAGGGCGATCG
Organism: Streptomyces sp. NPDC005728; assembly: GCF_040630895.1. Lineage (NCBI taxonomy): Bacteria > Bacillati > Actinomycetota > Actinomycetes > Kitasatosporales > Streptomycetaceae > Streptomyces > Streptomyces sp. NPDC005728. Next base: position 52,042 of record NZ_JBEXYL010000059.1, on the reverse strand, counting down.
ACTGTTCGGTTCGCAACCTCGCCACGGTCCTGGGCACCGGATCGCGCGGCGTCCGATCTGCTCGCCTCGGATTCCCGGCTGTGGTCGTTCCGCACTTCCCCCATTTCACATCCTCCTTTCCTCAGGATGTAGTCATCACTCACGAAGGGCCCGGACGACGACCACCTAATTGGCTTCCCATCACACCTCTGTTGAGCTTTCCGGGCAACACGAGAAGCATGCAAGTGACCGTGGTGCCCCGTTCTCCGCTCGGTTTGGCTTCGCGTCACACCTCTGTTGAGCTGGTCTGCGAAAAGTTTGGTCCCGGAATAGACTGGCCCCATGGCCAGTTGGGTGGCATGTTCGCACTGTGGGGCATCGCTGACGCCGGGCGACCAATTCTGCAAGCGCTGCGGCCAGAGGGTCAGCACGGACCCAGGCCCGGAGGGGAGTGACCGTCCCCGTGGCGGTGCTTGGCGGCCATCGACACAGGGCAGCGGGTCGAGTGGCACGCCTCCCGCAGGCAGCTTCAGTCACGCGCCCCTGCGCCACTCCCGAGGGCCGACCGCTGTCGCGGACGGTACGACCATCGCGGAGGGACAGGTGCGTGCGATGCAGGTGCGGTCCGAGTACCGCGGAGAGAACCAGTCCGAAGCGATCTGGACCTTCCGCATCGAGCGGTACGACAACGCAGGGAACCGCACCCTGCTATTGCCGGTGGAGATGCGGGGTCGCACATTCGAGGGCTCCATCAGCGACGGTGACTGGGTGCGAGCCCGCGGGCGGATGCACTCCGGTACGTTGCGCGTCTCCCTACTGGAGAACCTGAGCACCGGAGCACATGTACGCGCCAAAGGCATATCCAAGGCGGCCTACATCGCAGCCATCACCATTTTCGTCCTTTTCGTCGTGGCGCTGATCATCTGGACTATCGTAGATTCTGGTAGCTCCGGAGGCCCGCCTCCCGACTTCCCAGAGCCATGACAACCAACGGCCTGACGACCACCAGTCTCGACCATCTGCAGTGGCTCGACTTTGAGCCGCCTCCACTGGCTGGGGGACGGCGGTCACCGCCTGGCTCTTCTTCTAGTCCGCAATGACCGACACCGGGCCCCCTCGGGCTTCTGAGAGCGAACAGCGCCATGATGATCGAGCGTCTGACCGTCGGCAGCCTGGACTATCTGCAGCGCTCCGACTCCGAACCGCCCTCGCTGACTGCCTCCGCCCCGTACACCGAGGCTCCGCCAGGGCTTCGGATCCTGGTTAGGGTCGAGAGCATTGGCCGGTACGACAAGGGCCGCCGACCCGGTGCGAAGGATCTGGTCGTCCCGGTCACTAGGGATCTGCTCGTGGGCCTGCACCAGTACCAGGTTCCGTTGGTGTTCCTGGCCGGGGGCGAGCCCGGGCGGGTAAGTCTGCGGATCGGAACCTGGCTTCCCGCCGGCGGACAGGTGCCTTCGGCCCGCCGGAACGGCCGTCTGCTGGAATCCGCGCTGCGGGCGCTGTATCCGGCCGTCGTCCTCGCCCCGGAGGAACCGGACACCGGCGGCTGGCCCGTGGGCGGCCTGGCGCTGGGCGTGCCCACGTTGAAGCCGACCGCGGACACGGACGGCTTCGGACAGCTCGATCGGCTCCTCCAGGGTCTAGGGAATGCCCGCTGGAGTGCACTGGTCCTCGCGCAGCCGGTGGCGGAGGAGGCCGTGCGCGAGCTGCGGATGAGTCTGATCAACGAGATGCGCTCGGTACAGACGGGTGTGGAGCTGAATGGAGTGCCCAGCCCACTTGCCGCGCACTACGTCGAACTGCTGGCGGGGCAGCTGCATCGTCTCACCGAAGGGCAGGGCACCGGCACCTGGCGCACAGCCGTGTATCTGCTGTCCGACGGTGACAGCTTCGCGGAGACCAGCAGTCTGTGGAGGGGCGTGTTCTCAGGGCGGGACTCCCTACCCGAGCCGGTACGCGTGTGGGAGCGCGAGGACGTTCCGGCGCTGGCGACGGCATGGGCACTGCCCGACCCCCTGGACCACGGTACGGCCCCGGGCCTGTATCACCGGCCGTTCGACCACCAGACGCTGCTGACGTCATCCCAGTTGGCGACGTACGTACGGTTCCCCGAGGCGGAAACGCACGGTTTTGGCATTTCCGAGATCCCCGATTTCGACACTGTGCCTCCGCCCCTCGATTCGGGCGCGATGATGCTCGGCTCGGTCGTTGAACGCTCTGCCGTCACATCAACCGGGTACGGGATCCACCCGGCCAAGCTGACCCGGCATGCCTTCGTCACCGGTGTCACCGGCTCCGGCAAGACGAACACGGTTTTCCATCTCCTTCGGCAGGCAGGCGCACTGAGGGTGCCGTTCCTCGTACTGGAGCCGGCGAAGACCGAGTACCGGGCACTTCTGCGGGATCCTCAGCTAGGTCCGGGGTTGCAGGTCCTCACGCTTGGTAACGAGAACGTCTCGCCCTTCCGTCTCAACCCCTTCGAGGTGCCCGAGGGCATCCCGGTCGCGGTTCACCTCGATCTGCTGCGGTCGGTGTTCAACACCAGCTTCGGCATGTGGACGCCGCTGCCGCAGATCTTGGAGACGAGCCTGCATGGTGTGTACGCCGACCGGGGGTGGGATATCACCACCGGCGGCAACCGACGCCTGGATGCCGGCGACTGCGCCGACGCCTTCCCCACGCTGAGTGATCTGGTCCGGAAGGTGGAGGAGATCGTCCCGCGGCTGGGTTATGAGGAGAAGGTCACCGGTGACATGCGCGCGGCGCTGTGTACCCGGCTGAACAGCCTGCGCACTGGCGGTAAGGGGTGCATGCTCGACACCCGCCGCTCGCTGCCGGTGTCCGACCTGCTTAGGCAGCCGACCGTGCTGGAACTCGAGGGCATGGGTGATGACGACGACAAAGCCTTCATGATGGGCCTGCTGATGATCCGGCTAGTAGAGCAGCGCCGCACCGAGGGCGACACGGAAGAACTCAAGCACCTCCTCGTCGTGGAGGAGGCCCACCGGCTGCTCGCCGACGTAGGCTCCGGTGCGACCCGCTCGGAGACGGAAGCGGACGTCAAAAGCAAGGCCGTGCAGACGTTTACCAGCCTTCTGTCGGAGATCCGCGCCTACGGACAGGGTGTCGTCGTGGTTGACCAGATCCCCACCAAGGTCGCCCGTGATGTACTGAAGAACACCAACCTGAAGGTCGCTCACCGCATGGTCGCCGGCGACGACCGCCAGGTCTTGGGCGATGCGATGGTGATGACCTCCCGTCAGGACGTGGCGATGGCCAGTCTGCCTGCCGGCCGGGCCGCGGTCTTCACCGACGGCGAGGACGCGCCCCTCCTCGTGCAAGTGCCGCAGGTCAAGGGCGGCTCTGGTACCTGGCCCACCGACACGGACGTGCGCGAGCACATGCGCGTGCAGGGAGCAGGACCGCTGCCGGCGTCCGGCGACTGCGACGGCGGATGCCAGGCCGACCCTTCAGCGTGCGAGGCGGCCCGTTCCCTCGTCGATGACCCACAAGTGCTCAGAACGTTCGCCCGGACGCTACTGTCCGCGGTGCTGACGCCGGGAGGACTGACCCGTACCTGGCCGGATGTGCTCGCAGCGGTCTCACCTTCGCTGCCGCCCTGGGTTGACGCGCCGACCGTATTGCACAGATTCGCACGCCATGCCTCTCGGCAGCTCGCCGACATCCGTGGGGCCCGGATGGGTTGGAGCTATGGCGAGACGACGACGATTGCCAGCCTCATCAGCCAGGTCGTGGGCGCACACCTCGACGGCGAACCGGCAGACACCGCCGTGGAGGAACTGCGGGAGGGGCTTCTTTCTCAACAAGGCGGCCGCTGCGGCCCCTTCCAGGATTGCCCCCGAATATGGGCAGGGCGACCGGACCCATGCTTGTGCCGTGCGCCGGTTGCCGAACTTGTCGCATCGGGCGACTTCGCGGAGGCATGGGCCACAGCTCGGAATTCCGACCGATCCTCAGACACGCCGGGCCGCCCTGCACTGTGGGACATCTGCAAGGACGCCTCCTATCAACTGGTGGAGTTTCCGGAGACGGACACGGACGCAGAGACGGCGTCACATCTCCGTGAGGCCGCAGACCGCGTGGCTCTGTGCTTCGCACAGCAGATGCTGACGTCCGAGCCCCAGGCGCATCCGGCAACCGTCCGCCGGGCGGTTGCCGACCTGCTGAGAGAGCCGAAGGCGGGTGGTCCGTCTGCAGAAGACGCGCCATTGCTCGGCACGCCGCTCGCGGAGCACCTACATGGGCTCCTGCCAGAGTGACTGCTGAGACGGAAGACTCATGCGGTATAAGGGCCAGGCAGAGACCACCAGCATGGACGAGGTCACCATCACTGAGGACCTCGCCATCATCCAGTGACTGATCAGCACCAAGCCGGACCTGCCGATCCCTTGCCGCGGACCCGGTCGAGAGGCAGACCGCGGACCGATACGGACGTCGCCGGGGCCGCCGCTGGCATGGGGGCGGCCCGCGGACTCGCTGTCGAAGAACGCGGTGAGGCCGGCCACCGCACATGCGGTCACCTCGTGACCTGCGGGGGAGAGATAGTCGGCGCCCTCCGGCAACCGAACCACACCTCCCAGTCGATCGCCCGGAGGCCCTGATCGATCGACAACCATATCTCTCTGTCACGAGGGCGCATGCCCGTCAGCATGGAGGGCTCGCAGAGGAGGGCGCGGGGATTTTCCAGAGGTGCAGCACCTTCTCCGCGGCCGCCCCTGGACCAGTCATTTGTCCGGTGCCCACACCCCAGCAACAGCGGACAGCTGAGGGGGGATCGCAGGCGCTCCCCTCACGCATCAGCTGCCGCCGGGTCAGGGTCAGCCCAAGCGTGCTGCCGAGATGGAGCAGACCTGTGAGGGACTCGCCGAATAGCGCAGGGTTGAAACACTGACTCTTCCCCAGTCGGGGACGTCCTCGTAGCCGGCGAGGGGAACGACGGCGCTGGGCGGGATGCCGGTCTCCTCGTGCAGTTCGCGCAGGGCGGCGTCACGCAGGTGCCGGTCAGCCGGTTCGTTGTGCCCGCCGGGCGCCAGCAGTTTCCCGGACGCCTTGTGTGCGATGTGCAACACGAGCCGTTCACCGTTGATGAGGATGGCGCTGCAGGTCACGTGGGCGGGGAAGGTCTTACGGCTGGTGGGGGCGTCCGTGCTGGCGAGCGCGGCGAACAGCAGGGGGAGGGAGTCGCGTTCGTCCGGGTGGCGGGCGAGGTACGCCTCGGTGACAGAGCGGACGTGGTCGGTGGAGGGAGGCACCGGAGTCATCTTTCGAAGTGGCGGAGCCAGGTTCTGGCGATGGCGTCGCGGTCGGCCGCCGGCATCACGTGCAGTCCGGGCTGGAAGCGGGCGTGGCTGAGTGCGGCGGTGGCGGCGAGTATCTCGGCCTGGACGAGATGGATGTAGGCGCCGACGGCGGCGCCGTGCACGAAGTTGACGGCACCCCCGTCGGCGAGAACGTAGAAGTAGTGGCCGGTGACCTCGTATCGCGTCAACTGGGCGCCGACGGAGTGGCGTTCGTAGAGGTCGTGAAGGCTGCCGAGTTCGAGTTCGTCCTCGGAAGAGGTCACCGATCCGAGGTACGCACCGTTCCGTAGGGCGGCGAAGTCCTCATGCCGAAGGGCGAGATTGCCGGTGGCGCACAGGACGAGTTCCGCGTCGCGGACGGCCTCGGTGGTGGACGCGCTGGTGCGGAAGCCTAGGGAGTGCGCCTGTACCCGCTTGACCGGATCGCTGTCGTACACGGTGACGCGCAGGTCTTGGGCGCGCAGGGTCTGGGCGATGGCGCGGCCGATCTTGCCGAAGCCGATGACGCAGGCGCTGCGGCTGGTCAGGATGTCCCCGCGGGCGCGGACGAGGGCGTCGGTGGAGAACACGATCGACCGGCCGACGAGGTGGTCCTCGCAGTCCTTGAGCGGGGAGCGGGCAACGGACACAACCGGGCACGGCAGGGAGTCGAGGGCCGCGTATCGCTGGTGACCGTTCTCGGTGTCCTCGACGACGCCGAGGATGCGGCCGGAGAACTTGTTCACGAGGGTGTCGAGGCGGGCTGCGAAGTACCCACCGATGTCCACCAGGACGACGTTCTGGCCGCCGGCCGTGTCCTCCAGGTAGTCCCGGGCCTGTGTCTCGTCGGTGAACCGCTCCCGGGTCAGGTCGTGGACCGGCAGGGTGCGGCGGACGGCGTCGAGGGTCGGCTGGTGGATCGATCGGGGCTTGGGGAGCACGGCGCCGACTGTGGACACCGCGGTCATCGCTCGCAGGAACGCTGGTCTTTCCGGGAGCAGGTGCGTGATGACCAGCGTCGTGATCGTCTCGCCGGCGGGGAACTGCGCGGTGATCCGCCGGAAGAAGGCGTCCAGTCGCGCTCGCTCGGGAGTTTCCATGAGCACTCCTCTCCGGCTCCGAGGCGTAGGGCTACGCGGCCCGGCTGTAGTCCGGAACCTGGGCAGCCAGGGCCTGCATGTGGGCGCGCAGTCCGCTGTGGAGGCCGACTCGCGGCTGCCAGCCGAGGACTTCTCGGGCGCGGCTGGGGTCGGCGCGGGTGAGGAGGACGTCACCGTTGCGCTCGTGGTCTTGGTGGAGCTGGATGTCGCGGCCGGTGAGGCTGGTGGCGATGTTGATCACGTCCAGCAGCGATGCGTTCGATCCGCCGCCGACGTTGATGGCGCCGTGTGCGGTCGGTACGACGGCGGCGGCGATTGTGGCGGCGACCGCGTCATCGATGTAGGTGAAGTCGCGGCGCTGGTGGCCGTCTCCGTACAGACGCAGGGGTTGTCCGGTCAGGGCGGCGTGCAGGGCGCGATGGGTGAACATGTCGGCGCGCTGCCGGGGGCCGTAGACGGTGAAGTACCGCAGGGCGACGACGCTGGGGCCGATGGGGCGCTCGGCGTAGGCGAGGCAGAGCTGCTCCTCGGCCAGTTTGGTCACGGCGTAAGGGGAGGCGGGCTTCGGGCGGTCGGCCTCGAGGCTCGCGCCGCCGTCGGTGGGACCGTAGACGCTCGAGGAGGAGGCAACGACCAGTCGGGGGACGCCGATGCGGGTGGAGGCTTCGAGGACGCGGTGGGTGGCCAGCACGTTGGACGCGAGGTAGTCGCCGAACTGCGCTCCCCAGGAGGGTCGTACACCGGGGATTCCGGCGAGGTGGAAGACCGCGTCCGCGTCGATCAGGAGAGGGTCGATCGCGCAGTGGAGGAGGTCGGCCGTGACGTGGTGGTATCCCGGGCGCCCTCGCAGCGCAGCGAAGTTGGCGGCGGCCGTGGGATCGGTGGACGGGTCTCGGCGGTCCACGCCGATTACGGTGGTGCCGGCCTGAACGAGGGCGAGTGCGAGGTGGGAGCCGATGAATCCGGCGGAGCCGGTCACCACGGCCCGTCGGGGGGCAGCGTTGGTCGGGGGCTGCTCGTGCTGTGGCACGGGGATCTCCAGAGAGGTGTCGTCGAAGGGGAAGATCAGCTGAGCCGGGACAGGACGGTTCTGCCGTGCTCGCTGAGGGCGGGGTCGTTCTCCTGGTGGCCCTTGACCAGGGCCGTGGCCGCCTCGATGGCGCCGAAGGACTCCAGGAGACGTCGTTCGGTGTCGTTCGGCGGCCGCCCGTAGCCGTCGAAGAAGGCGGTGCGGAGGTGGGGTGCGGCTTGCCAGCGTCGGAATTCGAGCCGCGCGAAGTCGCGGACGCGGGCGTCGTGTCGCATGTGCTCGAAGTCGCAGATGCCGAAGGTGTCGCCTATCAGCCAGTTGCGCGGCTGGTAGTCGAGATGGCAGACCGCGCTGTCCATGCGGCTGGTGCCCAGGATTGCCGCGTGGTGCTTCAGCAGGCTCTCCTCGGCCGTGTCGATCAGGCCGGTGTGGACGGCCCGGTCGATCCAGCGCTGGAAGCGCTCGGCGAGCGCTGCGCCGATGGCGCCACCCTGGGGCATGGAGGTGGCCCGGTGGAGCTTGCCGAGGACGTGGCCGGCCTCGTGATGGGCCAGTTCCTCCTCGGGTGAGCCTGGGGCCATGGTGTCCGCCCGATCGCCTCTGAGCGCGGTGAGCAGCAGGGTGAAGGTGGCGTCGTCACGGCCGACCAGCTTCGGCGCATGGGCGGTCAGATGGGTGCCCCATGCTCCGTAGGCGCGGAGTTCCCCGGCGTACCGGTCCCGTTCCGCGTGCTGCTTGGCGATGAAGTGACGCCCGTCGCCGGCCACCAGCCGCACGACCCGGGGCGGAAGCACGGGGTCCGGTGCGATCTCGACGGTGCTTAGGAAGCGGTGCGCCAGTCGGATCCGGGGGTCGTCCGATGTCGCGATCACGGGGTCGGCTCCGGCGTGAGGAGACTGAGGTGCTCGGTGTCGTTGTGCCGGTCGAGCATCCAGCGGGTCTGGCCCAGGCGATTGCGGTGGTGCTGCCAGCGGGTGATGGAGGCGTGGTTCTGGGTGAAGCCCGCCGGCGAGCCGATCGGGATGCCGAGCAGCAGTGTGTGTGCGGTGATCACCGTCTCCCCGTGGGCCGCGAAGATGATGCGCTTGCCGTGGTTCTCCTCGATGAGCTGGCTCAGATTCCTGCTGGCGCGCTTCAGGAACTCGTTCCAGGTGTCGGAGCCTGCGGCCCAGGGGGTGTCGGGATGCGCGTGCGGTCCGCCGTTGGCGGCCGTCTTCACCGCGTCCCAGGGCTTGCCGTCGGCATCGCCGTGGACCGGGCCGTCGAGACGGTCGTCGTGACGCACGGGGATCTGGAGCGTCTGGGCGATGATCTCGCCAGTCTGGACGAGGCGGATCCGCGGCCCGGTGTAGACCACGTCGAAGGGCTTCTTCAGGTGTTCGGTAGCCAGGCGACGCGCGGCCTGTTCGGCCTGGGCGTACCCGAGGTTGGTCAGGCCGGTGCAGGTGCGCGGGCCCCCGACGAGGCCGTCGGCGTTGCACTGGGCCTGGCCGTGCCGCACGAAGACGAGTTCGGTGGTGATCATGAGGCTCCTCGGTGGCGGAAGCGGAGGGGCAGGCTGTAGCGGTAGCCGTTGCGGCCGACGTACGGGGCGGTGAGCACGGCGTGCAGGCCCAGGAGGCTGTCGAGCTGGCCTCGGTCCGTCGTGCCCAGCCGGGCGTCGTGGCGTCGGGCTGCCGCGTTGTACGCGAGCAGGGCGGTGGTGACGGCTTGGTCCGTGAGCGGTCCGTAGGTCAGGTGGAGCGTCGCGATGAGCTTTGCGAGGTCGTAGCCCATCGGGGCGAGGGATAGGTCGTCGGTGTCGACGGCGACGATGTCCTGCGTGCTGGTGATGATGAAGTTCCGCGGGTTGCTGTCCTTATAGAAGGCGCATGGTCCCTGGGCGGTCGCTTCCAGCAGGCCGAGCATCGCGTGCAAGGCCGCCTTGTTCGGCAGGTAGCCCTGCTCGTGGCGTCGCCGTAGGGCGAACTTCCGGGGGCCGAGGTAGTCGTCGAACGTCGTGCCGTCCTGGAAGTGGTGCGGGGTGTCCAGGGACGCGGACCACAGATCGCTGGCCCAGGCGGCACCGTGGGCGTGGCCCAGCAGTTCTGCCACGCGAGGGAGGTCGTTGGGCTGTACGGAGCGGCCCTCGATCCGTTCGAACGTCAGGGTGTCCGGTCCGACGGTGTGGAGCGCCGGCTGCAGCAGTGGCTTTGCGTGCTCGTTGATCCACCGGTGGTTGCGCACAGCCCCCGCCGCGCGCTCCGGTGTCGCGTAGTGCTTGGTGAACGGCATGAGGTTCATGCCGGCCGTCCTTCGTTCGGCTCGGCGACGACGAAGGTGATGCGGGACCGGGTGGTGAGCGGCTGGTCGGGAAGGAATTCGTGCAGGGTCGCGGCCAGGACCTCGGGGTTGCCGTACAGGCCGGGCGCCAGGTCGTACTTGGGGTTGGTGGCCAGGTACTGCGCCGTGTGGTCGTGGCCGTCGAAGGTGAAGGCGTGTTCCTCGTCCAGGACGGCGATCACGTCGAGCGAGGAGGCGGCCAGGTCGGCGAGGTTGCCGCTGTGGGCTGCGGTGTAGAGGCTGTCGTGCTGGGCGGCTCGCGGGTCGAGGCCGGCGGAGGCGACCAGCTGGTCCATCTCCTGGTAGCTGTCGAGGCCCTTGGTGACGAGCACGGCTAGGCCCCCGGGGGCCAGGACCCTGGCGATCTGCGCGATGACGTTCCTGGGGTGCGGCGAGTGGTAGAGGCAGAACGCGGCGACGACGACGTCGCTCGACCCGGTGGGCAGTGGGAGGTCGTGGAAGTCGCCTTCGACGAAGTCCACCGTGGCGTCGGGCAGGTCTTTGGCGCGCTCGCGGGCCTGGGCGAGCAGCGAGGGGGCGGCGTCCAGGCCGACGACGCGCTGCGGCCGGAGCTGCTCGGCGATGACGAGGCTGCTCGTGCCGCGACCGCAGCCGATGTCGAGCACCACGCCAAGCCGGTCCGGCTGCCCGTGGTGGGTCTGCACCAGGCTGACGATCGTCTCGGGCACGGGGCGGCCGGCGGTCTTGGCACGCATCAGGGCGCTGGTCCGCCTGGCCAGCCGCGAGGCATGCCCGTACAGCTCCCGCTGCCGGGCGGGGTCCAGGAACGGGTTGGGCTCGTTCATGCCGCACCCCCTGACCGGGGGCGCGGGCCGTTCAGGACTGCTCGGCGGCTACCCTCCGCAGCCAGCGGCGCGTCTGGCGCCGGTTGGCCAGCAGCACCACATCGGCGCCGGAGCCGAACTCCTCGATCTTCGCCATCACGCGGGGCCGCATCTTGCGCCGGTACGTGGACACGTACTTGATCACGCCCCAGTGGATGCGGTTGTGCACCCCGTTGCCCTTGTGCCCAGCCCCGTGCCGGATCTGCCGGGAGAAGATCCCGTACAGCGCCGCCACGGTCGACACGTCCATCAGGACCACCGTGTCGCAGGCTTCGAGCCGTACCCGAAGCGTCGAGTTGTAGTTGCCGTCGATCACCCACCGCGGCTGCGCGACCAGCTCGCGCTGCACGTCGGTGAACTTGTCCATGGGCAGCGCGTTCCACTCGTCGTCGTAGAACGCGGCGTCCAGGTGCGTCACCGGGGCGTTGAGGATCGTGCCCAGCTCGCGGGCCATGTGGGATTTGCCGCTGCCTCCGCAGCCGACGATGGCGACCTTCTTCATGGTGCTCCAGCGTAGAGAGCTTCGGGTGTCCGGCGGGCCCGTCCCCCGGGACACGATCGGATGATCCAGGTGCCTGGGCCAATCGAGCGGTCTGCATCAGGCAGCTCCCTGCTCGGTCGCGTTGGTCCCGACGAGCCCGTGCAGGACGGACTCCAGGGTGTCGACCTGCTTGGTCAGGCCGAACAGGCTCAGGCGGTCCACACACGCGGCGATCAGGTCGGCGTGCTGCTGGGTGCTGGCGATCTCGCGCAGGTAGGAGAGGCGTTCGAGCACGTCTCGGCCGGAGCGCACGACCAGCTCCTGGGGGACGAACCGGTCGGCGAAGCGGATGTCCGCCGGGGCCAGCGGCAGGCACCCGGCAAGCACGGCCTCGAAGATGCGCTGGGTCATCTGCCCGACGGCGGAGTACCGCTCGGGCAGCATGAGAACGGTGGCCAGGGACCGGCTGTAGACGCCGGCGGCGGCCTCGAACGGGATCCGGCCCACGAAGCGGACGTGCGGCCAGCGGTCGGTCTTCGTCCATTTTCCGGCGACCAGGTGGTCGACGTGGGTGGCGGCCGGGGCGAAGAAGCGCTCGAAGGGCTCGTCCCGGTCGTACTGGTTGCCCACGTAGCCGAGCACGAGGTCCCGCCGCTGTGCCGCGAGGGCCCCGGGGTCGGCCTGGGCGACGAGGTCCTCGGCCACAGGGAAGAGGAGGGAGCGCGCGCCGGGGGTCGGCGCGAGCGCGGCCTCGCAGACGAGGGTGTGGGCCGTACGGCGCCACGCGCTCTCGGCCCGCAGGGTGCGGTCCTTGTCCCAGATCACGGTGGGCGTTCGGTGCCGGACCGTGAAGTGGTTGATGAGCTGGGCCTGCCGGTGGAGGTCGCAGGTGTGCCCCTCGGTCCCGCAGAGCGTGGTGTTGCGGCCGGGGATCGCCCAGCGCCATTCCAGGAACAGGACGTCGATGGCGGGGCTGCCGTCGTCGAAGGCGTACGCGTCGCCGAGGTCGTCGCCGGCTTCGAGGCGGTCGCGGTCGGCCTGCAGGAAGACGATGTCGTGCCCGCGGGCGAGGAGGGCGTCGACGAAGGGGCGTCGGTGGCTGCGTCCCCCGTCCGGGGTGTCGGTGACTCCGTTGCCGAGGAAGCCCCAGAAGCTGTATCCGATCTTCACTTGGTGATCCACCGCCCTTCGAGGAGCAGGGCGTCGAGTCCGGAGTTGGCCAGGCAGTCCAGTGCCATCTCGGGTGTCCCGCAGATCGGCTTGCCCTTGACGTTGAGGGAGGTGTTGATCAGCACGGGTACGCCGGTCCGGCGGCCGAAGGCGGTCAGGACCGCGTGCATGAACGGGTTCTGCGACCGGGTGACGGTCTGCAGGCGGGAGGTGCCGTTGGCGTGCACGATGGCTGGCACGCGCTCGCGCGTCTGGTCGGTCACCCCGGAGGCCATGGACATGTACGGCGCCGGCTGGCCGAGCGTGAAGAACTCGTCAGCGCGCTCGGCCGGGACCATGGGGGCGAAGGGCCGGAAGGGTTCGCGGAACTTCACGGTGACGTTCAGGCGCTCCACGACGCCGGGCTCCAGCGGGGAGGCGAGGATCGAGCGGTTGCCCAGGGCGCGCGGCCCGGCTTCGACGGCGCCCTGGAACAGTCCGGCGATCGTGCCGTGGGTCAACTGGTCGGAGAGGAACTCGGCGGTCTCGATGCCCAGGGTCTTCTGGCGGAGGCCGGGCCAGGGGGTGAGGTCGAGGGGCTGGTCCTCGTAGGAGGGGCCGAGGTAGCAGTTGCGGGCGATGCCGGCGATCGGGCGAGGGCTGCGCCGATCGACGTGCACGGCGAGGGCGGCACCGATCGCGGTGCCGGCGTCACCTGGTGCCGGCGGCACGAATACCTCGTCGAAGATGCCGGACTCGATGATCTTCCCGATGCTCACGCAGTTCGTGGCGACACCGCCGCCCACGCACAGGCGCCGGGAGCCGGTGAGCACACGGGCGCGGCGGGCGAGGTGCACCATCACCTGCTCGGTCCGCTCCTGGAGGGCAGCCGCCAGATCTCGGTGGACGTCCGTGAGTGGCTCGCTCGGGTGCCGCTCGGGGCAGGTCTCGGCGACGAACCGCCGCGATGTCCTCGCGTATCCCGACGTGAGGGTGCGCGTCGGGAAGTAGCCGGGGTCGATGTGGAAACCCGTTGATGTCGTGCGGACGGCCCTTGTGAACAGGTGGCGGAAGCGGGCGGGGTCGCCGAGGGCGGCCAGCGCCATGACGGTGCCTTCCTCGTCGCCCCGGCGCCAGCCCAGGTGCTCGGTGACGGCGCCGTACACGTACCCCAGGGAGGCCGGGTCGTTGATCGCTTCCAGCGTTCGGGCGCGGGGGTGATGAGTGCCGTGGCCGTGGGCGATGGTGGTGGTCTGCCGCTCGCCGAGGCTGTCGACCACGAGCACGGCGGCTTCCTCCCAGCCGGAGGCGGCGAAGGCGGTGAGCTGGTGGGCGCGGTGGTGGAGGACCGGCGTGACGTGGGCAGAGGGGAACTGATTGCCGAGGACACGCAGCCGCCGTCGGGTACGCAGGGCGACCTTGGCGAACCCGTGGGCGCGCGCCAGGCTCCGGTCGCGCGTCGTCGGCGAGAGCGCCATGCGCAGGGCGGCGGGCGACTCAGCGAGGTAGCGGGCGGGCTGGAAGTTGTAGGCGACGGCGTCCACGTCGGCGGCGCTCAGCTTGGCCTGGTCGAGGAGCCATCCCACGGCGCGGGCCGGATAGAGCTTGGTGTGCTTCTGCTCGGAGAGGCGCTCCTCCTCGACGAAGCCGACGAGTTCACCGTCCACGAGAAGGGCGGCCGACGAGTCGTGGGTGTACGAGCACAGGCCGAGGACGCTGGTAGGCGTGCGCTTCATGGCGGCGGTCACCTTGCCCCAGCCGTCGCGGCGCGCTTGGCCGAGCGCCGCTTCAGCTCTCCGTACCATGCGGTGAGGGCCTGGCCGAGGGGTCCGTCGATCCTGTCGGCCGCCCGCCATGCCTGCTCGTGCTTGCCGTCCTTCCACAGCCGGTAGCTGCGCAACGTCTCGGCCATCGCGTCCCAGCCGGGATGGCCGGTCACGTCGCGGGCCTCGACCTGGTCGAGCAGGCCGGCCAAGCCCGTCCAGGGCGTTCGCAGGTCGGGCATGATCGGGCTCGCCGAGAGCGAGGTCAGCGCGTCGGCCTGTTCCACGTGTTCGTCGTAGATGTGCAGCGAGCCGATGTGCAGGTGGAACTCGCCCAGTTCCGCGTCGAGCCACCCAGCGACCAGCTCGTGCAGCACGGTGTAGAAGAACAGGTCGTACGGCATGCCGATCCACACGTCCTGGCCGCGCATCATGGTCGACATGTGCAGGCGGCCGGCGCGCAGGTGGAACCGGAACCCGAGGGTGCAGGGCACGTCCTTGTGCCCGGCGGCGTCCTGGGCCGGGTCGTAGAGCTGGATCAGGGCTCGCCGGGAGTCGGGGTCCGCCTGGAGGATCTCCACGACGCGGGCCAGTTGGTCCACCTTGCCGCCCCAGTTCCGCATCCTGGGTCCGTACGCCCCCAGAAGGACGCCGTCGTCGGCGAACTGCCGCAGCCGGTCGTTGTAGTCGAAGATCCACGAGGCGTCGGATCCGGACAGGTGCCAGACCGTCTCGGCGACCGCGAAGGCCGGGTTCACGATTCGGGCCGGCGGTGTGTAAAGCAGGCGGGCGCGCGGCTGGGTGAGCAGCAGGTGCACGTCACGGACTTCGCGGGTGGCCATGCCCCGGGGGCTGACCTTCTCGCCGGACTTCGCCAGCGTGACGGCGCCGGAGAACAGCTCGGCCATGCTGTCGGCGGTGAGGTGTGTCATCGGACGGATGCTCCTTCGTCCTGGGGCGACGCAGCGGCGCCCGCATCTTGGTGGATGGAATTGCCGGGCCCTGTGGCGGATGCGGCGCGGTCGGTGATGAGGCGAGCGATCCGAGCCGCGCTGTCGCCGCGCCACCGGCACACCGCGTCCAGGGCCGTCTGCGGGATCGGCGTACGTGCCTCGCGCAGTGTGGAAAGCGCTTCGGCGACGCCACCGGCGTCGTGGCACCGGGTCGCGAGACCGTGACCGGCCAGGGCCAGCGTGCGTTCGCCCGGTGGGCCGATTTCGAGGACCGGGACGCCGAGCAGCGCGGCTTCGATACCGCACGTCGAGTACGCGCTCGCCATGGCGTCAGCGCCGGCGAGGCAGCCTCGTGCTCCGACCCGGGGATCGGCCACGGCGACAGGCGGCCCGCCGTCCCGCTTCATCAGAGGGGCGAAGGCGTCGGCGCCCTGCGCCGGGTGTGGAGCGATGACGAGACCCCAGTCGCCGTCCGCCTTGCCGAGTCCGTCCAGGAGGAGGTCCGCATGGGACTTGAGGTGATCGGGGCTGAAGGGCTGGCAGGCCCACACCGCTATCCGGGCGGGTGCGCGGCGGCCACCCGGAGCCAGCAGCTTCTCCAGGTACCGCCGCTGCGCCTCGCGGCCCAAGGCGGCGAGTACGTCGAAGCGGGGCTGTCCGAGTACGTGCACCTCGGCGTCGGGGTGGCGCACCCACGCTCGCCCCAGAGCGAGGTCCCGTTCGCCCATGACGATGATGTCGCGGCTGTGCAGTGCCGGCCAGGCGGCAGATTCCGCCGTCCACGCCCCGTGCTGGACGTGTACCGAGTTCGCGCCGTGTCGTTCGGCGGCGTGCGCGGCAAGCACGCCGAGGGGGCTGGTGTCGTTGCTGAGGAGGACGGTATGCGGCCGGGTTGTCGACAGCAGGTCGTCGAGCCAGCTCTCCGCCCGCACTAGGGTCCGCCACGACGGCTGGGTGCAGCCCCCGCTGGTCTCGAGCAGCACGGACAAAAGCCCTACGAGCCGTGCGAGTTGAACATCGTGGCCTTTTATGTGGACGGCGTGCTCGTCGTCGGGCAGGTGTAGGCCCCTGACGGTGCCGGAGAGGGTGAAGAGGTCGCTCGGCGCCGAGCGCAGTTCGATGCCTGTGACCGATCCGGCGGTGCACCGCTCTACGGGGTCGGTGGCGAGATCGAGCAAAAGACTCTTCTGCCCGTCGCATGCCAGTTCGACGAGAACCGGCATTAGCGTGGCAGCGTGGCGGGAGGTCCAGGACAGCGCCAGGACGTCCCGCCGTCCGAGGTTCGAGGAAAGTGGGCTCGGCTCCGTCTTCGCCGTGCCTGCCCGGGCGCGGTTGCGTAGCTGGGCGGAGCGGGTCGGGTTGTGCGGTGCCGCTGCCCCGAGCAGGTACGCGATGCCGGACCAGGTAACGGTGTACGCCAGGTACTCACGCGAGCTGCTCGAACGCAGTCCCACGAGCCCCTCGTACGGGGCCAGGGCCAAGGGCCCCGGCGCCGACGCGAACGGCTCCCAGGCGTTCAGGGCCAGGAGCTTGCGCACGATCTCGGCGACGAAGCGCCGCACGGGAACGTGCTGGACGTGGAGCCAGCCGGCTCCGCCCGGAGTGGAGGCGAGCGAGGTGCCGTAGCGGTCGAGGGCAGCCATGACGTCCTCAACGCAGGCGCGCAGTTCCTGCCGCTCGACGGCCGTCGCTTCCAGTTCCGCGGTGTGGACGTGGTCGGTTCGCGCGTGCGCCAGGGTGCCGCTACCGACGAGAGCCCATGTCGGCTTCCCGGCGAAGGCGGAGCGGACCAGGCCCAGACCACCAGTCGTGAGGGGACTCACACCATGCTCCCCTCGACGGGCTGCTCGGCGGGGCGGAGAAGGCGCAGCAACTCCCCGGGCGAAGCGGCCATCTCGGGTGCGGGAGCCGTGGGCTGCCCGTATCCCCATCCAGCGTGGATATAGGCGACCCCGGCGCGTGCGGCCGACTCCTGGTCGACCGCCATGTCCCCCACGTAGACGGCGGCAGCGGGATCGACTTTCAGGTCGACCAGGGCGAGGAGAAGCGGATCCGGGGCGGGTTTCGTCCGGCCCGCCCCCGCGGGTGTGCGGATGGTCGCGAAGGGGCATCCGAGGCGCGCGAGGAGAGGGGCCGCGCGGTCGACGTGCTTCGAGGTCACCACACCCAGCCGCCAGTCGGCGGCCACGAAGGCGTGGAGCATCTCGACGATGCCGGTGAACTCCTGCGCGAGGTGGGCGGCGGCGACGGATTCCGCTTCGTACGTCCGGCGGACTGCCTCGGCGTCGGTCACGCCCAGTCGCTGCATGATGTCGCCGAACTCGCGGCCCAGGTGGCGCTCGTAGTCGTGGAACGGCAGGGTGACGCCGTGCAGCTCTTGGACCTTCCGCCACGCCTTCCGCATCACCGGACGGGTGTCGAGCAGGACGCCGTCGAGGTCAAGGAGAAGAGCGTGCGACGTGTGGTCGCTCGGCGCGGGCGGAGCTGGTGGCGATTCGGGAGCGGGAAAGGTCATGATCGTCCTTCTCGTCAGGGGTGGCCGTCGCGCCTCAGAGGGCCGAAGCCGGTTCGAGTTCGCACTCGGGGTACTGATCCGGGCCGCCGGCCTCCTCGAAGGCCGCGTTGAGCAACGCCACGTGCATGCGGTCGCGCTGGCCTCGGGACTGCCGAGCCCGCCCATGGCGGGACAGGGCCCACGCCTTGAGGGCCGTCGGGTCCTGCATGAAGTTCTTCGCGTTCTGCCGCAGCACGGCAGGTGTGAACACACCGAGGTTGAGGCCGGTGCGCCAGAACTCAAGCCGCCACTGGCACATCAGAAGAGGACACGATTCACCCTCTCTGACATGATAAGGGTGGTTTCGCGACCATATCGGGCCCAAGTCCGGGTGTGTCGTCGGGACTTCGAGCATGCGGCCGTGGGCCTGGTGCACCGCCATCTCCAGGAACTGGCGGTGGTGCAGGTGCCGCTGGGCGGTGTGCACCGCGGACGCGATGGCGATGGTGGCGGCCAGAGCGAGAACGGGACGGTTCATCTGCAACCTTTGCTCGCGGGTGGGTGGGGATGATGTGGGGGTGTCGCGCTCCTCTGGCGAAGCGCGTGGGCGACGGCTGAAATGGCACGCATACGTCGGGCGAGGCTGGAACGAGGAAACCGCTGTCGGGGGCCGTGACGGGACGATGAATTCGGATCACTCACGGTTCACTCATCCGCTCAACAGCCCTATGGAGACCAGTGGTGGTCAGGGTCCAGGCGATGGGCGGCCCAACAGGGGCCTCATGCTGCGTCCGGCGGACCGTCCGTCGAAGGCGAGTCCGCTCCGTTCTCCGAGACCGGCAGGCGAGAGAGCCGGTGGAAGCGAGAGAGGTTGAAGCCGCCTCCCTGCACCTCGCCGGCAGCAACGGCAAAGAGGTCGAGACCGGCCTCGCTGGGCGGTTGCGGGGCGGCCTCCTGGATCGCGAGGAGGGCTTCGCCCTGCTCGCGGTGCGGTAGGAGCCGCGGCGCCCGGTCGGTGTGTCCCTCGAATGTCATGGTGGCCCCTTGGTCAGGTGGTCTTTAAGGTGATGGCGAGCACGGCGCACACGGTGGCCACGAGGAGGACTTGGGCGCTGATCTGCCTCCAGCCCCAGCCCTTCCTGTCCATCCAGCGCAGCGGACGCCTTCAAGTCGGCGCGCTGGGCTCCTCGGAGATCACGAGGTGGACAAACGCCCGGCACTGCTCGCCCAGATGCATGATCACGGCGTGGTACTCGTCGTCATCGGAGCTGATGTTGTGCCGGTCGAGGACGATCACGCCCTCCGCCAAGCCGTCCCGGAGCTGCCGCTCGGCTTCCCGCCAGCCAGGACGCTGCCAGGGAGGCGTGTAGACGCTCCGGCTCGCACGGGAGGCCGGGGAAGTACGTCGTGGGCACCGGGACGGCCACATCGTGGAGCCGAGCGCCGATCGCGTAACCGTGCTGCTCGGCCTCGGCCTGTAGCGTGCCCCAGTCCTCGTCGGGTCGGGCCCCGGACTCGGCACCAAGCTGTACGCCAGCAGGCGCAGCGGCTGGTCGCCCGTCCGGAGATCCCGTTTGTCGACAATCAATCGGTAGAAGTGCTGGCGGATCTCGCGGAGTTGGCCAGTCCGGGACTGCCGCTTCGAGGGGTGTGGGGCGCGGGACCGCCTCGGGCGATTCTTGCTGGCAACCGACCAGTCGCCAACTACCTGAGTCTCCCGATTCAGGCCGGGGGTAGCCGCGGGGCTCAACACGTCGGATCCAGGGTTGGCTGCGTCGTGCGCCGACATGGTGTCTCCGTAGGGGTGGGGATGACCGCGTATGTAGTCCGGCCGTCGTCGGCCACGCCCCACCGAAGTGACACAGACGCAACAAGGAGCAGCCCTCGACCGCCGTGGTCGTTGGCGCCTGCGCGTCGTCGCCTGGCCGGGGTACTGCTGCCGTCTTTGACCTCGATCCGGAGCTGGTGGTTGTCGTGCCACACCCGCAGCCGCACAGCCCCAGAGCCGTGGCTGATCGCGTTGGTCACCAACTCCGAGACGACGAGCTGGGCGTCTTCTGTCGGGGCATTCGGCAACGACCACTGCCTCAGCACGGCGACTGTGGTTCCTCGCGCTTGAGCGACGTGGATTCCCGCCGGTTCCATGACCATCTCGAAGACGCGAGACGTCAGCGGTCGCCCGGAGGGTGCACTGCCGGCGGCAGTGCACCCTCCGTCGTTCCTCTCAGGTCGGGGCAACGATGCTGCCCGGTGCGTGGTCATGTGCCCATCGCACCGCGGCCTCGCGATCCGGAACAGGGGAAACCCGAGGGGGGAAATCTTTGTCAAGGGGGAAAAACCAAGGGGGAGTTGGGGAGAGGATTGGATTTCCCCCACCGATAGAGGTCAGACTCATGGCAGTAGATCCGTTCGCCGAACTACTCCGTCAGCTGCGCTGTAACGCGGACCGATCGCAGGACGAGCAGGCGGATGCGATCAACGCGGCTTCCGGCCGGGCGACGGTGACTCGCCGCGAGGTCAGTCGGTACGAGAATGGTGAAAACGTCCCTACGAACCACACACTGGGACACATCGCCGTGGCCTGCGGCATCCCGTTGGAGCCGCTGCTGCGCGAGGCGAAGGCCGCCCGAGGCAGGCGGCGAAAGAGGGACGAGGTTGAAGGGGAGGACCTGGACGACGTGAAGCGCCGAACGCTGCTGGGAGGCGCCGTCGTCGGCGCAGCTGCGGCTGCTGAGCCGTGGGGTCGGCTCGCCTACGCGCTCAGCAAGGGTGCCAGGATCGACCCCGAGTCGGCGGGCGTGCTCATCGATCACGCGGCCCGGTTGCATGTGGACGAGCTGAGCGAAAGCGCACGCAGTCTGCAGAGTCGGGTCGAGTCGCACCTGGACGCGATCACCGCGGCCCTTCCCCGCGCTGGCACTCACGAGCGAGCGCTGACCATTGCGGCAGGGGAAACCGCAGCTCTTGCTGGGTGGGTCGCTTGGGATCTCGGGGAGCACGATAAGGCTGCCGCCTATTACGGGGCGACCTCGGAGTGCGCGAAGAAGGCCGGGCATCCCCCTCTGCGCGCCTTGGCGCTGGGCTACGCCAGCTACGGTGCCGCCACACCGACCAAGGCGCTGGAGATGCTGTCACAGGCAGCTCAGGATGTGCGCGGGCGAGGCAACGCAACCGCTGCAGCGTGGGCCTTGGGGCGGTATGCGGAGGAGGCGGCTCGATCAGGAGACGATGCCGGCGCTCTCCGAGCCCTGGAGCAGGCACGATTCGCATACGACTTCGCCGACCATACGAGCGAGCAGGCGTGGGTCCGTTTCGTGACGCCGTACCGCATGGACTCGCTGACCCTCTCGGTGTACGGCGAACTCCAGCGCCAAGAGCTGACGGCCACCGCCGACTCCGCGGTCGAGCGCCTCGGTAAGGAACTGCCCGACTCCGGAGTGGTTGTCCTCGGGGACTTGGCCTCTGCCCTTCTGCGCGGCGGTGACGTAGACCGCGGGGCCTACGTCGCGCACCAATTCGCAGCGGCAGCGGAGTCCAAGCCGAACACCATGGGACGTCAGCGGGCGCAGGCCATCGCCGCCGGGCTCCCCGACACGGAGCACGATCTGGCCAGCCACCTGTTGGCGTTCGCGTCGTGAGCCGTCCTCGCGTGCAGGCTCGCTGAGAGTGAGGCGCTGGAAGGGTGTTCGCCCCTACTGCGGGTGCGTCTCGTCGACCACCCAGGACAGGTACGCCTCCGACCCTCCGGTCACGGGCAGCGTGACCCACTGGGGGACGTCATACGGATGCTTCTCGTGCAGCCACGCCTCCAGCGCTGGGAGACGGTCCGTCGACGTCATGTACGAGATTCGCCACTCCCGTGCTGCTTCGATCTTCCCCTTCCACCAGTAGAAGGCGGTGATCGGCGCATCGATGTGAACGCCCGCTGCCAGCTTGCTCTCAACCGCGCCTCGGGCGAGAGCCCTCGCCTGATCTTCGTTGTCACTGGTCGTCTGAGCGATCACGATCCCGTGGTCCATGCGGGCTACCTCTCCAGCTCGGGTACCGCGACCCTACCCAGCGGAGCGGCAGGCCATGGTCTGGAGGTACCCGGACTGCATCTCCTCGTCGAGGAATCGCTCCACGTAGTCCCGCTCCTCCTGGGACGCGGCCGCCAGTTCGTCGGCGTAGCGCTCCCGTGCCCTGCGCGGGCGTCAGCCCGTCTCGGCAGGACCGGGAGATCCGGGTGAGGAGGACTGCTCGCCCGAAGTACTCCAGGTCGTGTGCGGCGACTTCCTCCAACAGGGTCGGCTCGACGTGCCACGGCGACGAGCCGAGCAGGTGCTCGCGCACCACGCGATCGGCGTCACGGTGCCGCGCGCACCAGGTCAGCAGACGGCGGTGATGCACGGTCTGCGCCCGGACGATGCCGGACCACATGCTGTCCCATGCGTCGGACGCGGCACGGTGGCGCTCCATCCACGTCTCGACGTCTTCTTCGCCGTCATGCTTGTCTGGCCCGGACGGGAGGCAGTCAAGGTCTGTGACGAACACGGCCTCGTGCAGGCCGTGTTCACCGAGTACGAGCTGGGCGGGCGTCGGGGCCGTCAGCAGCTCGGGGGTGATGGCCAGGTCCGTTGCCGAGCGGGGGTTGAGCTCAGCGACGACGGCGCGGATGAGCGCTGCCCCACCCTCTCTCCGGCCGAGCACACCGAGTCGTGCCTCAGTGCACTCCCGCAAATACCGCGTTCGGTATGCGTTCGGGCAGGCGGGGTGCGACAGGGCAACGCGGGTCAACTCCATGGGATCCGCCGGCATGTACGGCTGCGGTTCGCGATTCAGATCGCTCTTCACCGCCATGGCCAACAGCCAATCGGGCGCTGCCTGTGCGAGCGGTCCCCTGAGCAGGGTCATGAGCAGACCGTCCCGGTCCGTGCTTTGGGATGCTGTGCGTATCGCCTCGACAGCCATGCGGGTGGGTGGGGAGTCGGCGGACGCCTGCGCGATGACCGTACGCAGGAACTCAAAAGGGAGAGACGTATGTGATTCCGCCGCGGCCATTGGACCCCAATCTCGAAATCGTGCCCCTGGCCTATGGTCGGACCCACCCGGGCACGGTGGTCTACCAGGTGCGGACGCCAATCATGCCGAACAGGACTGACAGCGCAGGCGGTTACGGACATACCGGAGCAGGGCTCGGTGTACTGGGGGGGGGTGTTCGCCGACGTTTCCCTCAGCGCTACCAGAGCTTCGCGAGCGACGGAGCCTCCTCGATGGGGTCGTCTGGTCCAGCCAGTGTCCACACCTCATCGGAGAGGGCGATGCTCGGTGCATCGCCATGTTCGGGGCGTCGGCGGGTGACCCGTTGACTGACCCATTCACCGTCGCGCGGCACGGGCAGGCCGAGGCTACGGGCGATTGACGCCTGTCGACTCGTACCGCCGAGCACGAGGATGCCATCGCCGCGCAACGCCTCCCGGGCAGCTCGGACCCGCTTCGGGCCATCTGCGGTCACGGAGACGGTGGAGATCGTGGTTCGGTTGAGTAGCCGTCCTTGCGTGAGCCTGAAGAGGTTGTTCACCCGGGCCTGGCTGCCGCCCCGGCTCACTTCGGTGGCGAAAATCTTCTCTCGAAGCGGTGCCGGAAGGTGGAGAAGGGTGTTCTCCGGCAGATGCGCGTTGTGGAAGAGCCAGGTGACGGCCTGTCGGCCTGAGGCCGAGAGCGTGCGCTTGAAGTCGCGGTTGGCCGCTCCGCTGAGGTGGCCGGGATCGATCCGGATCAGTCCGAGGCTCCAGCAGGACCGCTCGTCGTTGGCTGACACGAGCAGGCACACCCTCCCGATCTCCCCGGGCGTAATCGCCCATGTCGCGCCCGTGGTGAACTTCAGTACCACCTGCTGGCGTCCTATCGGGAGGTCGGTGGTCTCCTGGCCAGGCGGGAAGCCCCAGGCCGCCGCGAGCTCGTGAGTGACCTTGGCGCCGAGGTAGACCTTTTCGGATTTCCCGAGCGTGGCCGGGTCGAATCGCCCCGTTCGCCGTCCGTCGAGCACGCTGTCGAATGCGTGGCGCAGGGCGTTCGCCGTTGTTGCCTCGAAGTCCGGCATGCCGCGGAGGGCATCCGCGACGGTCGCGACGCCAGAGGAGCCAGACCCGCTTTCAGTTCCTGCGGCGGCGAAAGAAGGGTTGCTGGTCGCGGCTGCAATGTCGGAGTTTGCCGAGCGGGTCGCTGCGACATCCTCGTCCGGAAAGGATGGGATTGCGGTAGTCGGCTCATCTCGTGCTAGGCCGACGGACGGAGCCGGGGCTCGGCGCTCGGCGGCGGCCAGCTGGTCGCGCAGTGCTTGGAGATGCTTCTCCTTGCGCGCCAGGCGGCGCTCCATCCGTTCCACCTTGCCGCGAAGGTCGCGGTTCTCTCGCAGCACGTCCACGAGTTCCGGATCCGGGCTACCGGGCGTCGGCTCTTGCGATGGTTGCATACTGCCGGCTGCCAGCGTGGCCCGCGCATTCACCAGGTGCTGCCTGACCTCCTCGGTCATGGCTTCCTTACGCTCTGGTGGAGCGAGCACCGCGATGATCGCGTAGATCAACGAGGCGTTGTTCTGGAGCCCTCTGCCTCGAAGCCGATCCGAGAGCACCTGATACGACGGAGGGCGCGGGCCTTCCCGGTGCTGCGCCAGCAGTAGCTGTTGCAGCCCTTTGAGCTGAACTCCGCTGCTGTCGACCAGATCACGCAGCAGCCCCACGATCTCCCGCATGGGCATGCAGAGTTCCGTGTCCACCTCTGACCACTGACCGCCCCGTTTTCGGCGCGCCATGTCCTCGCCCCCGCTCCTTGGATCTCCGCAAAAGAGTATTCAATCTATCTGATCGGAAGATCGAACTTCCGGACTCCGTGGACGTCCGGCACCGTGGTCACCCCAGCAGGAAATCGCTACGTGAGAAAGGACGTCGATGCGTCAGCGCACGGCCGATCTCTGCGCCTTCGCCATCATCGTCGGCACGCCCACAGCTCTGATCGCCTTGAATCTGCCTTCCGATCAGGTCATCGCGAGCACCTCCGCCG
This sequence comes from Streptomyces sp. NPDC005728, assembly GCF_040630895.1. Taxonomy (NCBI): domain Bacteria; kingdom Bacillati; phylum Actinomycetota; class Actinomycetes; order Kitasatosporales; family Streptomycetaceae; genus Streptomyces; species Streptomyces sp. NPDC005728. Next base: position 27,582 of record NZ_JBEXYL010000059.1, on the reverse strand, counting down.
CGGCCGTCCTCTACTCGGCCTGGCGCCAGGGTGGAGGCACGCCGCCGTCACAGGGCTCCGGGGGACGGCATGGCGCTGACTCTGCTGCCGCTTCCGACTCCGGACCGGTGTCCGAGTCGGGAACCGGCCCAGGCCGGGGGCCTTCGGAACAGGTTGGCTCCCGGAGTCCGGCATGGTGCCGATGTCTCTACGCCAGGCGTGACAGGTCGGCCACCAAGAGGTCGAGAGTGGCCTCCTCATGGAGCGCGACGCCGAGGGCGGTCATGGCAGGGGCGAGATCCGGGTCCCAGTCCGCGCTGACCGGCTGGCCATCGAGGGCCAGTTGAGGGATGCCCTCGGCCTGACTGCGCGCGGCCAGATGCTCGTAATCCGCGGTGCCCATGCGCCACGGCCGAGCTTCGTAGCGGCGGATGACCCGGTTGGCCAGAGCGATCCCCGGCCAGTCGAAGTCGCCGTGGTACGCGAAGCGGCAGCCCGCGGTGGCAAGGGCGTCGAGAAGCGTGAAGACTACGGTGGCGGCGCTGCCGGAGGTGCACACGAGGGGCTGGACGCAGGCCGCGTCCGCCGCGGCTTCCACCACGCGCGGATTCTCACAGATGTGGATGAGCGTTGCGGCGGGGAGCTGCAGCCGGAGGTCATGCAGGTCGCGTGGTGTGACGTGAACTTCGGAGTGATGGTCGGCTCGCTCCCGCAGAGCACGCTCCCGCCAGCCCTCGCCGTCGGGTCGCAGCCCGTAGGTGAGCACCGTGCTGGAGACCTCGTCCGGCGTGACGGACACCAGCCGCCACAGAGCGCGTCGACCGGCCGCGTCGTCGGGGAACTCGGTGCCATGGGCGAGGGCGACCCCGCGTTGGACGAGGCGTGCGAGCCAGGTGCCGTCGTCCAGGCCGTGCGCGGAGCCGGTCGTCATGGCGGCGAGTTCTCCTCGGCCGCGTGTGCCGTTGCGTTCAGGTCCTTCGGGGCCGAGAAGAGCAGTGAGGACTTGGACCGCCTGCTGGAGTGTCCATATCGCCGCTTCGGGCTTCACTCCTCTCGGAACACCGGCACGGCGCAGCAGGTCGTACCACTGTCGGGGCCATTCCTGGTCGGCGAGTGGGGAGGCATCCAGTGACGAAGCAAGGGACGACCACACCTGTTCCCTCCGTGCTGCCACGTCCGCGCGGGCGGCACGGCGGTCGGTGAGTGGCGGGCCGAGTTCCTCCAGGGTCTGTCTGAGGCCGAGTCCGGCGGCCGAAGCGCGTAGCCGTGCGTCGAGCACGTCGAGCCGTATGGTCACGGCGGCACCTGTGAGGGGTTTGCCCAGCAGGAGAGACAGGTCGGTGCGTTCCTGGGCGTTCATTGCGGTCAGCCGGAGCGAACCCGTGGCCTGTACGCCGTTGCTCTCCAGGCGTTTACGTACCCCATCCCAGAGCCGGGTGAGTCCAGGTCCCGTCAGCCAGTCGCGCGTTGCGGCGGGCAGCCCGCTCATACGGACACCAGACGCCGGTGCCGACCGTTCCAGGTGTAGTGCAGGGTGGCCACCCCGCGTACATGGGGATCACGGAGGCACTCGTAGATGTGCAGGGACGGAACCTCGGGCCAGTTGCCCATGAGCCGCTCGCTGGTGAGGACGAAGTCGAGATCGAGGTCGACGAGGATACGGCCCAGCCGGCCGTGGGTGGGTTCGTCGACCTTGGCGAAGGCGTCGTCCAGGAGGATCAGCCGCGGTGCGTGCGGTGCCGACTCGGCGAGGCTGGTGAAGTGGGCGGCAGCCGCGGCGAAGAGCACGAGGTAGGAGAGGACCCGTTGTTCGCCCTGGCTGAGACCGGTCCGGCCGGTCAGCTTCCTACGGCGGCCCGGAGCCGCGTCCTCGACCACGAAGGTGTGGAAGCGGAACCAGTCGCGGTAGTCCAGCGCGGTCCGCAGATGGGCGGCGTAACCGGCTGACGGGTCGGCACGGCGAGCGTCCTCGATCCGACGTTGCAGCACCTCGCGCAGCTGCTCGGTCTGCTCGCGCGTCCTGAGGCTCGACGGACTGCGCAGCAGCTCGACGGCCGCGCGTACATCCGCGTCCACGTCCTCGTCCAGCTTCCACAGCAGCTCGACGCCGAGGCCGTGGGAGGTGCGCACGGTCCGCAGGGTGTCGTTGAGAGCCGCGACCAGGTTCGCCGCGGTGATGACCTGCGCCGAGAGGTGGTCGCCGAGCTCACCGGTCAGGAACCGCTGGAACACCTCACGTTCGCGCTCGGTGAGCCGCCCCCGGGCCTCCGCTGCCTGCACCGCGATCCGCTCGCCCACGGCTGCGACGTCATGGGACCCGTGGTCGTCGACCAAGCGGCACACCTTGATCCCGTCGCGCTCCTCCAGCTGCGCGTCGAATCCGCCGGCCAGTTGGTCGCGCAGATCGGTGTGGCGGTTGAGGAGGGTGCTGTCCGACACCTCGCCCTTCGGGCGGCCGAGGGCCTGTTCCACGGCGTCGGCGAGGGCCCGCAGCGCTCGCAGACGGCTGCGCACGTCCGCGCCGGGATCGTCCGACACGTACTCGGGCAGCGAGGCCCGGTCAAGGCCGGCACCGCGCACCACCTCGGGTCGGCTGAGAGCACCACGAAGAGCGCTGCCGACGTCGATGACCGCCGCCTCCTGGTCCGCCAGGCCCCCGCGCAGGCGCTTCTCGTCCTCTTCCGCGCGCACGCGCAGATCGTGGAAATCGTCGCGAGCTCGTTGCGCTCCAGGCAAGGCACGGACGGCGTTCGCGATGCGCTGCTTGGCCTCCTGCTCGCGGGTGAGAATCTCCTCCTCGGATGAACCGATGGCCTCCTCGCGGGTGCGCAGGTCCTGCTCAGCGGTGCGGAGCCCGGCGAGGTGGAGCCGGTAGCTCTCTTCCGCGGCCAGGCGGTCCTTCCGGGCGCGTCCGTACCGGTCGGCATCGGCGTGGTTCGCGCCGAGCCGCTCGCCCGTGCCGCCGACGGCCCTGCGCAGATGCCCGGCACCGCTGAGCAGGCCGGCCAGTGCGGTGCGCACACGGTCCAGGGAGGCGGGGTCGCCGGGCAGGTCGTGGGCAGTCGCAGTGGCATCCGCCTCGGTCCGCGCCGATACCGCGAGAGCGCGTGTCTCCTCGGCCAGCCGCGCCGCCCGGGTCGCCTTGGCGGTCAGGTCGCGCAAGGTCCGCTCGGCTGATTCAGTCCTGCTCCACGCGTCCGCGAGATTCCGTGCCCTGGGGAAGTCCCGCTCCGCGAGCGTGAGAGCACGACGCATGGCATCGGCTACGGTGAGCTCCTCGCGGACATCGGCCAGCCGCTGCTGAGTCTGCGCGATCCGCTCCTCCAACTCGGCGAGGATGCGTCGCCGAGTCTCGGCGCGTACGGCGGCCCCCACGTACTCGGTGTCGCCCTTGTCATGACGACCGCTGAGTACGCCCAGACGCCAACTGCCGTCGTAGAAGACCGCGTTGTGCGCGGAGGTCTCCTGTGCCGATGCGAGTGCGATGGTGGCCAGGAGACCCCCCACCTGCTCGGAGGTGACGCCGCAACCCGGTTCAGGGGCTGGGCGCAGGGCCGAGGCGAGAGTCGGCCCGTCGGACAGCACGGGACACGGCTGGAGAAGGGTGTCCCGGGTGCGCGGATCGAGAAGGACGCCGCCCGCACTCACCCACGCGTCCAGGATTCCACTCGCCTCCAGCGCCCCTTCCAGACCGGCTCGGTCGGCCGGAGCCAGGTCGTCCGCGAAGTCCACGAGCCGGTAGAAAGGGGCTCCACTGCCCGGCGTCCTCGCGGCGGCGCGATGGTGCGGTGCCGGCGGCTCGGGGTCGGTACGTTGCTCCCAGTCCCGCTTCTGCTCCGCCAGGCGGTCGAGTTCCTCGCCGAGCCGGCTGACGCCGAGTACCAGGGCGTCCCGGCGTTCGGTGAGTTCCTCGCCGTACGGCTCCAACGCGGCCTGAGCGGTCCGCCACGCCTGGCTGTCGATGTCGGGCGGCAGTGTGCGGTCCGCGAACGGCGCGTCGGCGGAGGTCTCGCAGGCGACCGAGGCGTGGACGGCATCCAACGCCGGGCAGTCGGCACCCAGCGCAGTATCCGTGCGCGCCGCCCACTCGGCGACATGGCGGGCGTAGGCGCCGCTCTCCTCAGCGACCTTCTGACGGCTGCCCTCGAGATGGCCGGCGGCCTCTTCCGCCTCGCCCTCCAGCCGTTCCCGCTCGGCATCGGCCTGAGCCGCCGCGGCCCGGACCTCGTCCGCCCGTGAGATGAGGCGGGTTACCTCCTGAACCATCCGGGCCCGGTTTCTCGCGACCGCCTCGGCGTCCTCCAACTGGTTCTGCCAGGACCGCAGTGCTTCCTGCGTCGTGACCGTGTCCACGCAGGCCGCCGACCGGTGCCGTACGGTACGCATCTCCCCGTCCGGAGTCGTCAGTTCGGTCTCGGCGGCCTGGGCCAGAACCGTGCGCGGCAGGGCTACCGCCTCGCCGAGATGGCCGGTGGGAAGCCCCGCCTTCTCCGCCTGCGTCAGCAGCTCCCGATGCTCGGTTCCCAGCTCGGCCAGGCGGCTTCCGAGGTGTTCGACACCTTCGGCCAGCCGCTCCGCCGAGCCCTCCTCCGCATCGTGCGCGTTGCGCAGGGTGGTGAACGCGGCCCCGGCGGCGGTGCGCAGCGCCTCCACCGTGCCGCGGCGCTCCGACAGTTCGCGCAGGCTGCGGTAGGCGTGACTGGCGTGCAGGGCGGCCAGGTCGGTCCGGGCGTCCTGTTCCTCCTCGCGCAGGGTCTCCAGTCGGCCCTCCGACTCCTCCTCCTGCGTCCTCAGGTCGCTCGTCCGCTGTGCGGCGTCTCCGGCCGCCCGGCGCCGCTGAGCGAGGACGCCCAGCTCGTGGCTCACTTTCTGGGCGGAGGTGCGCAGGACCCCGGCCAGGTAACCGCGGTAACTGGTGAGGAATGTGCGCAAGGCCGCGTCGGTGCGCTCCAGGCGGCCGAGTTCGTCCCGTACGGCGTCGAGGTCGTGGAGGTTGCGTGCCACCTTCTCGACCACGTCCTCGTCGAGCCCCGGCAGGGTCTCGCTCAGCAGGGAGACAAGGCCCCCGTGTTCGATCCGGTCGCCGACCGTCGGACGCCGCAGCCGGTGGAGGAGCTGGGTGAGGTTGCGGTAGCGCGTCGTGTCGGTGATGCCGAACAGTTCCCGGGCCACGCGCGAGCGGTGCTGGACCGCACGGTCGGTCGTGTTGTCGGAGCCGACGATCTCCTTGAGCCGGTCGACAGGTAGCGGCTTACTGGCCTCGACCAGATGCAGGTCCTCACCGATCCGCAGCGGGGTGACGAAGAACGTCGGCAGCGCCTTCTGCGTCGACTTCGAGGCACGGATGGCGGCACCGAGCGTCAGGTGGCGGTGACCGCCGTCGTCGGCCGTGCCCCGGAACTCCACCCACAGATACCCGAGACGGTTGGTCTGCTCGAACCCGTCCAGCATCAGCCAGGCAAGTGTGGTGCGGCCGGTGCCTGTCGCGTCCAGTGCCCGCGAGTCGCCGTCCAGAAGATACGGAAGCAGCATCTCCAGGGCCTTGGACTTGCCCGCGCCGTTCTTGCCACGCAGCAGCAGTCGTCCGTCGCCGAAGGAGAACTCCTGCTCGTCGTACTGCCAGACGTTCTGGATGCCCGCCCGGTGCAGCCGGAAGCGCGCGCCGGTGGTCGTCGCGGGGCCGGAACGCGGCAGCGGAACGAGGCCACGCGCGTCGGTGGTCATAGCGGCAACTCCTCTTGAACATCCACGCCTTTGCCGGCTGCGGTGGCCGGGCGCACCGTGACGTGGGTGGCATAGCGGGCCGCCGCAGCCAGCAGCACCCAACCGTCGCCGCCGGGCCGTGCGCCATGGACATCGGTCACCGTGCGTCCTTCCGATGCCTCTTCGACGTACCCCTCCAACAGACCTTCCCCCTCGGCGCGCAGCCGCCCGGCGCGGGCCATCAGCCGCATGCGGACCAGCAGGTCCAGTACGGCCTCTCGCAGGGAGGGAAGGTCCTCCAGGTAGCCGCGCTGCCAGTTGCTGCGCTGCCCGTACTCGGCGATCAGCCCGGCAAGCACCTCGTCCACCAAGCCGTCCGGGACAGCCACCCCGATCACGAGCGTCCCGCCGGTCGCCGGATGCCCCGGCTCCTGCGGCCGAAGCCGCTCCACGAGCCGTTCCACCAGAAGCAGCGCGGCCTGTGCGACGGTCCCGGTGCCCGGCAGGTGCAGATCCGTCAGCTCCTCCTCGGGGTCCACCAGCGCCACGCCCTCGGCACGGATCTCCATCTCCAGACCCAGGAGTTCGGAGAAAGCCTGGGCTTCCCGACGCTGCCGGGTGCGCAGCCAGTCACGCTCGGCGTCGGTCAGCTCGTCGAGGTGGACGACGGGTGTCTCGACGAGCATCCGGCGCACGTAGGTGCGTGGTCCGCCGAAGCCCGGGTCCGCTGCCCGCCGGACCAGGTCGGCTCCGTCCCGTGCCTGTGAGAGCGGGCCGGCGACGACCACGCGTGCCAGCTCCCGATCTATCGTGATCAGGGCTTCTCCGCCCACCTCCTGCGCAAGCGCGGCCACGTGGCCCTCGGTCTCGATGAGCACGCCCCAGTCGACGAGCTGGCGCAGAGCCGCGACCAGGGTCCGCTTCCCGGCCGCCCGGCCCGTTTCCTCCAGCTCGATCCCGGCGTCGGCTGCGGCAGCCCTGATATCGGCGACCAGGTGTGACAGCAGCATCTGCTCGGGAGCGGTCACCAGCACGGACAGGGCCAGCGCGAGGCAGGCGTACGTGTGTGGGGTGAACGGGGTGCCGGTGGAGCGCTCCAGCCGATGACCCGACTCCGCCCCCAGCCCCGCCTTGAACAGCCGGGCATAGGAGCTGTCGACCAGCAGGCGGTAGCCGAGCACCTGCTGGAACCGTTTGCCCAGCCAGTCGGCGTGCCTGCGGATCAGCGGGAAGAGGTCGGCATGGGGGCCGTCCGACGCGACCAGCGGGTGGGCGAGCAGCAGCCGGGCGGCGGTGCGGCGCTCGGCTGCCAGGGCCACGTCGTGAGTCGAGGGAAGGGTCATGACACGCTCGCCTCCGCTTCGCCATCGACTGCGGCGGAGATACGGCCGATTTCCAGCTCCAGGTCATCCAGCAGCAGGTCGCCATCGGCCGAGTACAGCATTGTTTGCGTGCCCGGCGTCCGGTGCACGGTGAGCCGGATACGCAGTTCGGCGTCTTCACTGCCGGCCGATTCGAGGTCGAACCCCGCCGTCCTCTCCCCGTCCGTGCTGACGGGCCTGCTGAGCTGTGCGTTTCCGAGCGCTGTGGCCAGCAGCTCCAGGAGCAGGCCGAGTGCCGCTGACGTGAGGCGCACCTCGGCGAACCGGCCGGACGCGCTGCGCAGTTCGTCGGCTGCCGCTGCTCTGGCTGCTGCCCGCTGACGGGCTGCCTCCCTCAGCAGCTGCTTCTGCGCGGAGTGGTCCTCCACCGCTGAGGCTCGGCCCCGCTGGGCTCGGCTGCCTCTTTCGCGCAGGGCCACCGGCACCTCGACCACCGGACCGGTCCACCAGCTTGTGTAGGCGGGCACCACCTCGTCGGTGGCCGGAGGTATGCCCAGATGGCGGGCGCCGTACAGCCCGAAGGCGGCGACGGCGATGTCGTGTGCGTCCCGCGGCGCCGCTTCGTCGAACCAGCGGGCCAGCCGCAGCAGATCCTTGCGCCGGGACATCTCCCCGGTGGCCGACCGCAGCATCCGCTTGGCGTTGGCGAGCAGCGACTGCAACGCGCGCAGGGTGGCGTCGCGTAGCTGGTCGACCTGGCTGCCCTGGCCGTCGGTGTTGCTGAACCAGCCGCGCAGGCCCTCCCAGTCCGCGAATTCGCGGCCCCGGCTGCGCTGGATGCGGACCCCCGGGCGGCTTTCGCCCTGCGCCTGCGCCGAGAGCCCGGTGAGCCCCTGGGCGTGGGAGTCCAGCCGATCCAGCAGAGCTGGGATGTTTGGCCACAGGGTGTCCAACGCCGCCGAGATCCGGGGCGCGCGGAACGCCACATCCTCTGTGATCGCCTCGACGTAGTCCAGGAGCAGCTCCTTGAAGCCCTGGTACTCGGCGCTGTCCAGGTCGTAGCGGGACAGCACCTGGCCGAGGTAGGCGTAGAAGTCGCGTATGGAGTCCGCGAACTCGGTGAATTGTACGAACAGCGTGCTGATCCGCTCCAGTCCGTCCTGCGGCTCGACGCCGCCCGGCGCGGTCACGAGGTCGGCCAGCTCCCGTAGTCCGCGCTCGACCAGTGCCAGCAGTTCGTTGCTCACCTCGCGGGCGGCGTCGGCTTCGGCCAGGACCCCGTCGGCGTCCCGCTGGATACGTTCGCCCAGTTTCGACAGCTGGTAGCGCGAGCGGGATCGCTGGTACTCGCTGATGCTGGACGCGTTCACCGTGTGGCTGCTGCGGAGCAGGTTTCCCCACTGGACCAGCTGTTCCAGTCGGACCGTGAGGGTGTCGGCGTCGAGTTCTGCGGCGGAAGCACCGGCCTGGCGCAGTTTCGCCATGATGTCCGGGACGGCGAGATCCGCCAGCAGCGTTCCGCAGAAGACCCGCATGATCGCGACGTGCTCCAGCCGCTCGGGCGCGCTGAGGTACGTGTACGCGTTCAGCCGCCGCCGCGCCTCCTCGTCGGCGTCCTGACCTGCACCGGATGCTGATGCCCCCATGCCCGTGAGGTTACGCGGCGCATACGGGCGCCGTCGGTGGGTGGCCGAAAATGCCACGGACGTGTGCCGGCCTGTGGCGATTCCCGTGGCAGCGGCGTGTGCGGCATGGGGGCGTCCGGCGTCCCCGGCTCACCCTGAATGGGTCCTTCGGTTTCTGTGCTGAGTGGCCTCCAGGAGAATGGGGTACGTTCAGGCCGATATCGATGGTGGCGGAAGACGGAAGGAGGCACGCGGTGTCGTACGAACCCAAACTCGCCGCGGCTCTTTCCGGCGCGACTCTGCGCCAGCTGTCCCACTGGCGCCGAGCCTCCGGGCCCAAGGGCGCCGTGCTCGTGCCCGAGATCTCCAGCGAGAGGCCGATCCTCTACTCGTTCCGCGACGTTGTCGCACTCCGCATCTGTGTGCAGCTGCGCGAAGAGGCTTCGTTGTTGGTCGATATTGGCCTCCCCGGGACGGTCCACAGACGGCCCCGCTTCAATAGCCGAGGGCCTCGCCCATGGGTGAGGCCCTCAAGCTGGCAGGACGGAACCGGCGGATTTACAGCGGGCCGGATTCGCATCCCCTGACCTGCGGATTCGTCATCAATGATGTGGTCTCGGGGGCACTTGGGGGATCTAGGTGCGCACTGGGGGTGGTCACCTCATTGCAGAACGCGCATGGCCAACACGGATCCGTCTGGGTGTACTGAGACGGGTCCCCACCACTCGTGGTCCCAGGTGTCACCAGGCCAGGTTGTGCGCCGGGCATACACCTCGTTGCGGTATCGCTCCACCCTGCCCGCTTCGAGGTGACGGAAGAGATCTTCAGCAACCCCCGAGAACGCCTCCACACGTGTTCTGTTCAGCCGGAACACGTGGTCCGTACCGACGCAGGGAATGCCCAGAAACTCCCCGCGGGCGTCCTGAACACTGCCAGCAGCCGCATGAGTGAAGCCGGTGAAGTGCCGTTGCCCCTGCCGCTTGGTCAAGTACTGGGCGGTTGCTGCCCCATCACCAGCAAAGGCCGTCAGCCCAGCAACTGCCGTCCGCGCTAGTACATGGCGAAACCACCCATAGTGCTTCGGCTCCACATGGAAGCCAGGTACGGACGGCTGCGTCTCGTCTCCATCAGGCGGCGGCTGGATGCCTGGATAGATGTTCTCGTCTTCGAGTCGATCATCCAGGCTTCTTTCATACGAGGACGCCCGCCTGCTCAGACGCCCACCCTCGCCCGTGGACTGCAGTACGTGGACTGTAAGCGGGCCTTTGAGGGGAAGCTCCGTGCTGAACACCAGGCTCGGCGTTTCGTTCCATCCACCGATGTGCACTGCCTCCACGGCGGCCGAGGCAGCAGCGAGCTGGTCGTCTGACTCAGCGGCGTTACCGTGGTGCCCCCTGCACTCGATCGGGAACACCAACGACTCCGCCCCTGGCTTCCAGACCTCAGCGAAAAATCGCGGACGGTAGCGGTACCCGGATCGGGGCCCCTTGTCCCTGCTGTTCAGGGCCCAACCTGCTCTAAGAGTTGTATCAGCCGGGACTATCGAAACGCAGTACCCAGGGTGGCGCCGAACCAGAACCTGCTTGGCCAACGCCAGCGCGAAGCCGACCCCCAGTTCCTCAGACTGAAGCGCCTTGTAGTGCTCCGCTGTTTCCCGTCCCTCAGCAGAGAGCTTCATGTGCTCGCTGGAGCTACCAGCCAGAGCCTGGCTGTACTTCAGACTGCCCCAGTGCTCGGCGAGACCCCGGCCGGCGCCTCGCCGAGACAGTGCGATAGCTCGACCAAGCGTGTGCAAGACATTCCAAGGGGTCGGTTGCAGGGAGCCAACTTCCCTGGTGGATACAGGTTGCAGGTCAGCCTTACGCCGCAGCGCTTCGCTTTCCTTCTCCTTACGCTTCTCGTCGTCCTTGGCCGCTGCCGCAGCTACGCTGCCGACGAGCGCTGCGTCCGAATGCACCGCAACGTTGGATATTTGCGCGAGGTCGCTGAGTACGTCTGCTGCTGGCTTCACGTTGCTCCCCTCCGACACGCCACTTGGTTGACGTCGCAACGTAGGTGGCGGCTCAGGGGCGCACACAAGTGCGCATGGGGCGTAAACAGGCACTGTCAAGCAACGTAGCTGCGCGTTGCGTGTCCCACTGGCGGGCGTGGATGTGGCTGGACACCTGGGGTTAGCAGGATAAGAGCCCTACGGGGGCGCGGCGGAGCGCCGCGCCCCCGTGGCTGTCGCTGGTCCCCTCGCACGGCCCAGTGACGGCCCGGCTGTGGTGCTCGGCAGATTTACAGTCCCCCGGAGATGATCCGCGGGAAACCCGCCTGACCTGCATGGACGGTCATGAGGTCACGGCTCATCGCTCACTCCGTACACATGTCGTCCACCGGGCGCCCGGAGTGAGTCGCTCCGCTCAGGTTTCCGACCCCCGTGAGGACTCGTGCACCCTCCGCATGGGAAGACCACGCGCATGGCCCCCCCCATCACCGCGACGCTCATTTCCACGCCCGTCGCCCTCTTTGCCGCTGCCAGTCGACTCAGGCCGTCACGGCTCCGCAACATCCACGGCAGCCCGCCGGCCGCGTGGACATCCTGAGCCGGTGCACATCGACATCAATGCCCTGATCAATACCGCGGGCACACTCGCGGCCGTCGCACTCGGTGCTGGGCTGACCGCCCGTATCAACTCCCGGGCGACCGCCCGTGCCGAAGCCAAAGCCGAATGCGATGCCCTCGGCGCTCAGTTCGACGCCATGCTCCTCGCCGTCGCCGGACTCCGCGCAGCCGTCGAAGCAGACCACGTCCTGTGGAGCGGCTGGAAGGAGCAGGCACGCACTTTCCTCCTGGCGACGGTGACCGGACTCGCCCCAGCCGCGTTCGTCAGGGGCTCCGACCGCCGAGAGATCGCCGCCGCCCTCGGAGGCGCAGGCTGGTTCCTGGCCCACGAGCGACACCAGTCGAGGACGGCCTCCGCCAGCATCACACCGAAGCTGGAAGCTGCCGCCGCTCCGCTCCAGCGACACCCCAGCGCCGAAGTGGTGGAGGCTACCGACAGGCTCGTGACGGCTGTCTTCAGCTACCACGAGACCCGTGACCCCCGGCAGCTTGAAGCAGCCGCCGCTGGCTTCGGGACCGCGGTGCGCGCTGTCCTCCACCCGCCCACTCGGCGCCGTCTTCCCTGGCGCCGCAGGGAGCAGTAGCCGGTGAACGTACCCTGAGCGTGAGCCCCAGCGAAGAAGAGGCCGAGGCACTCCGCCCAGCCTGGCCGGAGGCCCAGAGCATGGACGACGGTTGGCTGAAGGACGGCAGTTCCCTCGCCGAAGCCCCGCACCGGTGACATCAAGTAGCTCCCAAGCGCGAATCCAGAAGGGAACTCCATGAAGACCCTGAGGTGGATCCTCCAGGAGTTCACGTTCAAGGGGCTGTTGCTCATCCCGGTGGCCCTTCTGGCGTGCGCCGCGTTCGCTGCGGTGGTCATGCTGGTCTCAGCAGACGGCGGGCGGGTAAGGCCAGCGGACTCACCTAGCCCCACTACATCTGCCACTCGGTGGGAGTGTGCGCAGGATCCCGAGACAGGAGATGTCGGCGACTGCTGGGTGCTGAGCACGCCGTAGCCCAGCAGCTACCGCCGCCCGGGCACGCTGAACACGTGAGTGCCGTTCGTGCCGGACGTGACGGCCAGCCCCTCGTCACCACCACCCAGGCCGCCTGATCGCACGGCTCCGTGAACCTCAACTTCGGCTCTGAACGGAGGCGTTCTGCGATTGAGGGACGGCGAGCGACGGCATGCTGCTCGCATGAACCCGAAGACGAAGCGGATCGTGCTCGCCGTCACCCTTGTCGTGGTGGTCATCGGGTACGCGCTGCTGCTGTGGCGTGGCCCCTGGTGGATCGACGGCGCCCACCTCCGCACGAAGAACCTCCAGCCCGCCGACGGCGTCGTCATCACCGGCTTCCGCACCATGCTCGTTGCCCTTGGTGCTGGAGCCGTCGCCGCTCTCGGTTTGCACTACACGCACCGGAGTCATCGGCAGCTGAGAAGTTGTATGAACACAGCCAAGAGCAATTCGCGCATGCCAGAGAGAAGGACCGAGGGCAGACCGAACTCACCCGCGAAAGCCAAGTCACTGAGCGGTACGTTGAGGCGATCAAGCTTCTGTCGACACCAGGTGACGACGGCATGATGGCCAGGCTGGGAGGTATCTACTCCCTCGAACGCATCATGCGGGACTCGAAGAAGGATCACGAGACAGCGATCCAGGTGCTCGCGGCCTTCGTCCGCAAGTATGCGCCAGCCCCTGACCCCGACCTTCCGCGTCCCGACGAACGGGACGTCCCAATGCCAGCGCCGAAGGACGACGTACAGGCCGCCTTCACCGTACTCCTGCGGCGTCCTACCAGGGAGGAGAAACAATCACTGGACCTGTCGTTCACGGACCTTAGGCGTGCCGATCTGTCTGGCGGGTATCTGCGGGGTGCCGACCTGACTGGCGCCGCACTAGACCGTGCCGACCTCTCTGGTGCGGTCCTCGCCTTCGCCCATCTGGCTGCCGTCGACTTCGCCGATGCCAAGCTGACGAACGCGGACCTGCGGGGCGCAGACCTCGTTGGCGATCGTCTTGCCGCGCAGATCTCGTTGGAACAGCTCCTTGAGACTGAGTTCGACGCGTCAACAAAACTGCCCTTGCATCTTGAGCAGCACCCGCAGGTCGAACGGGCCCCAGTCAAGAACATCCGGGTCTTCTCAAGGAACAGGCAGTTGCCCGATCATCCGCATGTATGACGAAGGCCCCGTGTGGCGGCGCCAGGATTCGAACCTGGGAAGGCTGAGCCGGCAGATTTACAGCGGGCTAAGTCCGCTATCCGTGACCTGCAGGTTTGCCTCTGCGTGCCGCGTCTGGGGGATGCCTGGGGGAATCGGCGTCTGTTCCAGGTCTGCTCTGTGTCGCGAACAGCCGGTGGCCGGGGCAAGCGCGCAGGTACGGTCGGGGTGCTGGATTCCGGCCGTGTTCGAGGGGGCTTTTGGTGGCGGGCGGGGAGGCGCGGTACGGCGCCGAGGGCGGAGACCACGTCGACTTCCGCGATGGCGTGTTCACCGGTCCGGTCACGGGCAAGGGCGACCATCACCACTACTACGGGGCCCGGCGGGCCGCGGCCGGGTGGCTGCATCAGGTGGGGGTGATCCCGCCACGGGCGGGCTGCTTCCAAACCCGGGCGGAAGTGGTGCGGCTGAGTGAAGCACTCACGGGTGGACGGGCCGCGGTCCTGGTGGGGCAGGACACGGTGCGCGGGCAGGTGCTGGCCGGTATGGGTGGGGTGGGCAAGACGCAGCTGGCCGCCGACTATGCCCGCACGGCCTGGCGGGCCGGTGAGCTGGATGTGTTGGTGTGGATCACCGCGAGCAACGCCACCGCAGCCGCGTCCGGGTATGCGCAGGCCGCCGTGGAACTCCTGGGCGCCGACCCCGCGGACCGGGAGACGGCAGCCCGCGCGTTCTTGGCCTGGCTGGAACCCAAGGCGAACGCGACGCCGTGCCGGTGGCTGGTCGTCCTCGACGACGTCACCGACCCCGCCGACCTGAACGGGCTGTGGCCGCCGGCCGGCCCGCACGGCCGGACCCTGGTCACCACCCGCCGTCAGGACGCCGCCCTGGCCGGCCGTCTGATCAAGGTCGGACTGTTCACCGAGGCCGAATCCCTCGCCTACCTCACCTCCGCACTGGGCGCCCGTAACCGCCACGAGCCCGACGAACAACTCAGCGCGCTCGCCCAGGACTTAGGACACCTGCCGCTCGCGCTGTCGCAAGCCGCTGCCTACCTCATCGACGCCGGCATCAGCGCCGCCGCCTACCGAGCTCGGCTGGCCGACCGTAGCGCCTCTCTCGCGGATGCCGCTCCCGAGGTCCTGCCCGACGGTCAGGCCCAGACCGCGGCGGCGGCCTGGTCGCTCTCCGTGGACCGTGCCGACAGCCTGCGCCCGGTGGGCCTGGCCCGCCCGATGCTCCAGCTCGCCGCGTTCCTCAGCCCCAACGGCATCCCCGAAGCCGTTCTGGCCAGCGCGCCCGCCCTCGACCACCTGACCCGGCACCGCAAGACTCCCGTGTCTGTCACTGCGGCCGAGGCGGTCGGTGCTCTGCGGGCGCTGGATCGGCTCAGCCTCATCGACCACACCCCCGCCACCCCACACCAAGCCGTCCGCGTCCACCAGCTCATCCAGCGCGCCGCCCGTGACACGCTCACCCCCGACCAGCACGACCGACTCGCCCGCACCACCGCCAGCGCCCTCACCGCCGCCTGGCCCGCCATCGAACGCGACACCGAACTCGCCCAGGCCCTGCGCGCCAACGCCACCACCCTCACCCGCACCGCCGAAGATGCCCTGTACCAGCCCGACGCGCACGCGGTGCTGTACCTGGCCGGACGAAGCCTCGGCGAAGCGGGCCAGGTCACCGCCGCCACAGCCCACTTCCATCACCTGACCGAGACCACCGGCCACCGCCTCGGCCCCGACCACCTAGACACCCTGGCCGCCCGCCACGACCACGCCTACTGGCGGGGGGAGGCGGGAGACCCGGCCGGCGCCGCAGCCGCATTCGAGCAGCTGCTAGCCGACCAGCTGCGGGTGCAAGGTGAGGACCACCCCTACACCCTGGCCACCCGCAACGACCTCGCCCGATGGCGGGGGGAGGCGGGAGACGTCGCCGGTGCCGCAGCCGCGTTCGAGCAGGTGCTAGCCGACCAGCTGCGGGTGCAAGGTGAGGACCACCGCCACACGCTGACCGCCCGCAACAACCTCGCCTACTGCAGGGGGGAGACGGGAGATGCGGCCGGTGCCGTAGCCGCGTTCGAGCAGCTGCTGGCCGATCGAGTTCGGGTGCTGGGTGAGGACCACCCCGAGACCCTGATCACCCGCAGCAACCTCGCCCATTGGAGGGGGGAGACGGGAGATGCGGCCGGTGCCGTAGCCGCGTACGAGCAGCTGCTGGCCGACCGGCTACGGGTGCAGGGTGAGGACCACCCCGAGACCCTGATCACCCGCCACAACCTCGCCTACAGGCGGGGGGAGACGGGAGATGCGGCCGGTGCCGTAGCCGCGTTCGAGCAGCTGCTGGCCGACCGGCTGCGAGTACTGGGGGAGGACCACCCCCGCACCCTGGCCACCCGCAACAGCCTCGCCTACTGGCGGGGGAAGGCGGGAGAGACACCCCATGCCTGAAGGCCGACGGGATCCGACGCCGTCCCCGGGCCTGACGGGCTCGTCGCATGGGTTGCGGGGTATTGGCGTACGCCTACGGTCCCGTTGCCCTCCACGGATGCCGCTCCGCACCGCCTTGCACTACGGCGGTTTTCAAGGCGTTGGGGCATCGCACTGGCCCCGCTCTCTGATCTGCACTGATGCCACAAACTATCTGTGGGATAGGTACGTTGGCCCACAGATGGCCCACAGATGGCCCACAGCGCGGACGGCGAACCTAACGGGGAGCACCGTTCGACCGTCCGTCTTCAGGCAGAACGCGCACGGCTGGATGGCGATGCGCCGCTTCCCGGTATTCACGCTTTCCAAGTCTGTTGGTGCCTTGCTGGGCGGCATGCAGGGCCGTTCAACTGCGTCACATGGGCGTGTGATGGCTGATATGACCTCTAGTGTGATGCGCCAGAAATCCTGATGGTTAGTAAGTACCCTGTTGTCATGTCGCATTCGGGGCCTTCTGCTGTGGCGATCACATTGTCCGAGGCCGAGCGCGCCGAGTTGGTGCGCCGGACGAAAATGCCGCACCGGCGCTCGGCCGAGAAGGCCCGCATCATCCTGGCGTGTGCTGACGGCATGTCAAACGCGGGTGTCGCACGGCTCGTCGGTAGGCCAAGACGGTCAGCAAGTGGCGTCGGGCTTTCGCCGCAGAGCGGATGGCTGGGCTTGAGGACGCCGGCTGGATCGGCCGGCCGAAGGCCGACCTGATCCTCGACGATGCCGAGCGCAGGCAGCTGCAGCAGTGGGCGCGGCAGGCCAAGACCGCCCAGTTCCTCGCGTTACGGGCCAAGATCGTGCTGCGCTGCGCGGAGGGCGGGACGAACCAGCAGGCTGCGGCCGACCTCGGCATCGACAGGTCGACCGTGGACCGCTGGCGGGCCCGGTTCATCGCAAAACGCCTCGATGGTCTGCATGACGAGCCGCGCTCGGGTCGGCCGCCTTCGATCCTCCTCGACCAGGTCGAGGAGGTCGTCGTGGCCACCCTGGAGTCGGTCCCGGGCCAGGACACGCACTGGTCGCGGGCCTCGATGGCCCAGCGCACTGGCCTGTCGAAGTCGACGATCGGGCGAATCTGGAAGCGGTTCGACCTCAAGCCCCACCTGCAGGACTCCTTCAAGCTGTCCACTGATCCGCAGTTCGTCGCCAAGGTCGTCGACGTTGTCGGCCTGTACCATCACCCGCCCGAGAAGGCGGTCGTGCTCTGTGTGGACGAGAAGAGCCAGATCCAGGCGCTGGACCGGTCCCAGCCGGTGCTGCCGATGATGCCGGGCATGCCCGAACGGCGTACCCACGACTATTACCGGCACGGCATCACCAGTCTGTTCGCCGCCTTCAACATCGCCGACGGCACCGTCATATCGGCACTGCACCGCCGCCACCGGGCGATTGAGTTCAAGAAGTTCCTGATCCGGATCGACAAGGCGGTGCCCGCCGGGCTCGACGTGCACCTCGTCTGTGACAACTACGCCACCCACAACACCGCCGAGATCAGGACGTGGCTCGGCAAACACCCTCGCTTCCACGTCCATTTCACCCCCACCGGCTCCTCTTGGATGAACCAGGTGGAGCGGTGGTTCGGCCTGCTGACCGACAAGTTCATCCGCCGCGGCGTCCACACCTCCGTGAAGGCACTGGAGGACGACATCACTGCGTGGATCAGCACCTGGAATGACAACCCGCGGCCCTTCACCTGGACCAAGACAGCCGACGAGATCCTCAACTCCCTCGCCGACTACCTCACCAAAGTCGGAACCACCGGCCAGAAAACAGAGCAGAACTAACCCTCAGAATTTCTGGCGCATCACACTAGGGTCAAAGCCATGACCGCAGGGGAGCGCGTTGTCGTTGTCGGGGCTGGGGTGGCAGGGCTCACCACCGCCGTCGTTCTCGCCGAGGCCGGGGTGTCGGTGCACGTGATCGCCGAGCAGGTGCCTGGTGTCACGTCGCTGGCGGCCGGGGCGATGTGGGGTCCGTACCTGGTCGAGCCGAAGGACAAGGTCGAGCAGTGGGGACAACGGTCCCTGGAGATCTTCCGGGAGCTGGCCGAGGACGCGACGACAGGCGTCCGGCCGACCAGTGGTATCGATGCGTCCCGCACGGCCGAGGCCCCGCCCGAGTGGGCCACGACCCTGCCGGGCTTCCGGCCGTGCGAGCTTGCCGAACTCCCGGCCGGGTTCACGGCGGGCTACCGGTTTACCGTGCCGCTGATCGACATGCCCATCTACCTCGACTACCTCATGCGCCGGCTGCACCATGCCGGGGGAGCGATCGAGCGGCGACGGCTGGTCTCGCTCGCGGATGCCGGTCCGGCTTCGGTGATCGTCAACTGTGCGGGCCTCGGTGCACGCGACCTGGTCCCGGACGCTGACCTCCGGCCCATCCGCGGTCAGCACGTCGTCGTCACTAACCCGGGGCTGACCGAGTTCTTCTCAGAGGACGCCGGCCTCTCGCCGGATCTGCTGTGCTTCTACCCCCACGGCGACACCGTCGT
Organism: Streptomyces sp. NPDC005728; assembly: GCF_040630895.1. Classification (NCBI taxonomy): domain Bacteria; kingdom Bacillati; phylum Actinomycetota; class Actinomycetes; order Kitasatosporales; family Streptomycetaceae; genus Streptomyces; species Streptomyces sp. NPDC005728. The sequence continues at coordinate 9,222 of NZ_JBEXYL010000059.1, read as the reverse complement.
CCTGGGCGGCACAGCGATCGACGGTGAGGGCGACCTTGCCCCCGACGACAAGGCGGCGGCCGGCATCCTCGCCCGCTGCGCCGAGGTCGAACCCCGCCTCGGTGAGGCCCGCGTCCTGGAGCACCGGATCGGCGCTCGACCGACCCGCGCCACGATCCGTGTGGAGAGCGACCGGTGGGAGGACGGCACCGTGGTCGTGCACAACTACGGGCACGGGGGCTCCGGCGTCACGCTGTCGTGGGGGTGCGCCGAGGAGACTCGGACGTTGCTCGCCACCAAGTGATCCGATCTCTCGGAGGAACAGACGTTGTGGCAGAACAGCCGGGCGTAGCCGCAGCCGTCATCGTTCACGGGAGACGTGTACTGCTGGTGCGGCGCCGTGTCAGCGAAGGCTCGCTCTCCTGGCAGTTCCCGGCCGGCAAGGTCGAACCTGGTGAGACTCGAGAAGACGCGGCCGTGCGTGAAACGCAGGAGGAGACCGGCCTGGCTGTGGCGGCTGTGACGATGCTCGGCGAGCGGGTTCATCCGGAGACGGGTCGGGTGATGTCGTACGTCGCCTGCGATGTGATGAGTGGCACGGCCCACATCGCCGCCCCCGACGAACTGGCCGAACTTGCCTGGGTGACCCGTGGAGAGATCACTCAGTATGTGCCCGCTGGGCTGTTCGAGCCCGTGCGGGACTACCTCGACGGAGCCCTGCCCTCCTGAGATCCGGTGCTCGCGACTGGCGGCCTGGGCCACCGAGCTTCTCACTCACAGTTGTCGGTCAAGTCGGTGAAACCCATGGGGCGTTGGCCGCCTCCGCCGTGCGCGATCGTTCAGGGAGTGCCGGTACGCCGGTAGCCGACCCACAACCGGCCGCCTGCCTGTTCGAGCACCTCGTCCGCAACGGTCACGAGTGGCTCCACCCGCCCGCTCAGTACCTCGCGGAGACCGTGGTGCAGGCGCGTGCTGAGTCCCGGGGTGGTCGTCTCAAGACGGCGTGCCAGCCACTTCCCTCCTCCGCTCCACGAACCGCCGATGGCCAGCGCCAGCTCGCCGGTGCGTCGGACCAGCTCGGTGGCGATGAACAGACGCTCGCTCTGGTCGTTGCTTCCCGCGAGGTCGTCGAGGAGGTCGCTGATCGCGTAGCGGCGGTCCTCGATCTCTTCCGCTGGCACCGGCGGCGGTCCTGCGGTGGTCAGCTTCCGGGCTTCTGCGGCGAGGCGCGCTCCGAGCCCATCGGTGTCGAAGAGCAGCAACCCGTCGGCACACATCCACAGCAGTGGTGACCGGCGCTTGCGTCGTTCCCGTTCGACGTAGGCGTGCCACGTCGCCTCGGTGTGCACAAACATCTCCACCGGCCAGCTGGCGTACTGGAGGCTTGCCCGGTACGGGGCTGGGGCGCCGTGGAGCAGCACCACGATGTCCAGGTCCGACGTCGCCGTGCGTCGGCCTGTCACGACGCTGCCTCCCAGGAACGCGGCTTGCGCGTTGGGGTGATGTTCCTCTACGACGGCGCGTGCGGCCTCGATCGCATCCATGTGGCAACTATCAGCACTGTCCCCACCGCACGCACACCGTTTCTCCCGGTAGGGCTGCGGCGGCTTGCGCCCCTCATCCCAGTTGTCCTCTGCCGTCCAATCGAGTCGTTTGACAGTGAATCTAGTCGTGCGAGGTGAGCACGCTCCTGCGTGCAGGGGCGTTACCTGCGACGCCGGATCGTTTAAGGCGCAGACTGCCGAAGGTCTCGGGGCCTTCCCCGTGATCGTGGACACCGGTTTTCATGCGGCGGTGGCCAGCGTAGTTGATCGCTGTTCGTAGGTGATCGGGCTGATCTGGCCGAGGCGGGAGTGCCGTCGGCGGGTGTTGTAGCGGATCGCCCAGCGGAAGACCGCGAGGCGGGCCTCGCTGGCCCCGTTCCACCGCTTGCGGCCCTGGAGCGTCTCGCGCTTCATGGTCGCGTTCAGACTCTCCGCGGCGGCGTTGTCCGCACTTGTGCCGACCGCGCCGCGCGATCTGGTCACGCCCAGTTCCGAGCAGACCTGGGCGAACTCCTTCGACACATATTGCCGCTCCGTTGTCGCTGTGAAATATCGCCCCGCGCAGACCGTCCCCGCCGCGGGCCCTCGCTGCGGCCCTGAGCGCGTCGGTGACCAGCGAGGTCCGCATGTGGTCGGCGATCGACCAGCCAGTCAGGCGTTTTGAGCACAGGTCCAACACCGTGGCCAGATAGAGGAATTGGCCGTTGCCGATCGGGAGATAGGTGATGTCTCCCACGTACTTGGTATTCGGCTCCTGGGCAGCAAAGTCCCGCTGGAGCAGGTCCGGCACCGGTGTCGCCGACGGCTCGGGAATGGTGGTGCGGACCTTCTTGCGCAGGTGCAGCCCGACGATGTGGAACTTGCGCATGACGCGCTCGACCCGCTTGTGATTGACCGGCCTACCGGCCTCCTTCAGCTCGGCGGTTACGCGCGGAACCCCATAGGTGCCGTCCGATTCCTGATGGATCCGGTTGATGAGCTCGGCGAGCTCGGCATCCGCCCTCGCCCGGCCGGCCCGCGCGGATGCGCCGGCCAGCCACCGGTAGAAGCCGGAACGCGAGACCGCGAGTATCCGGCACAGCCGCTTGACGCCGAAGGCGCCACGGTGATCCTCGACGAACCGGAAGCTGCTGCTCACCAACTGGTCTCCGCCGCAAAATACTTCGCGGCCCTCCGCAGGATCTCCCGCTCGAGCCCGAGTTCCTTCACCCGCGCCCGCAGCTGCCGGTTCTCCTTCTCCATCGCGGTGGCCTCCACCGCCCCGGGCCGGGCGGGTTGCTCGGCATCCCGCACCCACGTGCGGAGCGTCTCGTGGTTGACGCCCAGGTCCTTGGCCACCGACGCGTACGTCCCACCCGGGCTCGAGTGGTACAGCGCGACGGCATCGGCCCGGAACTCAGGCGAGTACTTCGACCTCCCCAACGGGAACTCCAGTCCTATGGATCCTCACGATCCAATGATCAAGGTGTCCACGCTCAAGGGGAAACGCCCGCCGCCGCCCCCTCGACAGCGGACACCTGCTGCACCGTGACCGTCGTGTACGGGGCGGGGGAGATCGCCGACAGCTTCACCTGGGCGCGAGGTAGCGGTCGACCTCCCCGGCACTGGTCGGTACGCGGAGAGGAACTCCCCGGCGGCGGACGACAGATCACCCTCTGGGACACTCACGCCGTACGACGACGTCGGCACTTCGGCCCGAGCCGGGCCAGCCACCACACCAGGCGCACCGGTCAGGCGAACGTGGCGCCTGTGTGGTCGGTGGCCACCGGCACGGCGTAGTAGCGCACCGATCCGTCGGTGCGCTGCGCAGCCGCCGTCACCGACCACGTGCCGCCCTCCCGCTGCGCACCGCGCACACCGACTACGGCCTCGGCTGCGCACCCGCGGCCGGCAATTCGACATCCGGCGCCATCGACTGCGCAAGCCGCGCCTGCACACTCGTGGCTTCATCCGCGCTGCTGCGCAGCCACGCGTTGACGAACAACTGCGCATAGCCTGCCGGGTTGGCGGCGGTCGCCGTGGTGCGCACGGCGGTGGGCTTGGCGGGGGTGGCGGCCTCGACGGTCGTCGGGGTGGAGGTGACGGCGACGCCCAAGGCGATGGAGCCGGCCACGATTGCGGTCAGAACGGCCAGGCGCGAGAGAGGCGGACACGGCGACGCATCGCCTCCTGCCGGGCGCCCGCGGCCATCGGAGCAGCGGCCTCGCTCTAGGAGAGCCTGTTTGCCACGAGACATGGTCAAACTCCCAGGTCAAGTCAGATGTTGCTGACCTTGAGAAAACCCGCCGACCCCGACCACGAGACCCCTACCACAGTCGTGATGGGGATACGAGGCTCATGGTTGGGGTCGTGGACGGCCCAACCACAGGCCCGACCATGGGTCGGTCGAGCGTTGGCGAGAGCCCAGTCGCGTCCCGGCCGAAGACGGCGTCCAGGCCGTCATGCCGTCCGGCGACCGGCCCCCGCACACTGATGCGCACACGGACGCAGCCCGGGTCGTGGCAGGCGTCTGCGCATCGCTGCACCCTGACCTGCGCAACGGGGACGTCCGGCGCCACGGGCCGCACTGCGCATCCGCTTCGCGCAATCCGACTGCGAACGATCCTCGATCGGTTGCGCAGCCCCGTTGCGCACCGCCCGTTCGGGGGTGCGCAATCGGGCTGCGCACCATGGGCATGCCGGGGCCTGGAGGCCGTGGTCGGCCCGACCATGCCAGCTGGGCGGGTGCGTTGCCGGATCGTGACCGATGGTCGGGGCTGGTGGCCGTCAGCCGGGTCGGGGTCGGTGGTGAGCTGACGGCATGAATCCCACATACGCCCCCGCCTCTGACTCCACCGGCCGCCCCAATCCGGTGGGCGTGGGATGCCTTGACCGACGGGCGCGGTTCGCTGCGTCGGGGGCAGGCCCGGACGGAGAAGGGGTTGCTGTCGATCCGGCCGCGGCGGAACGCTGTGAGTAGACCGTGGTCAAGGGGTGCTTGGGCAGGGTGGCATCCAGTCCCGCACGCGTCCGTTGCGCGCGGGACTGGACGATCACCCGCCCACCCGCCCCTGGTGTCGGAGAATGCGAGGACACCGTGCCCGCAGCCCAACCTGCCGCCCCTTCCCACGGGCGACGTCGCCCGGGATCCTGGGGCCTGGCGCGCCACGACTTCGCCGCTCGGCCCGCACCGACCGCACCTGGCCGGGGGGCGTGGGTAAGCCCTGGTGAGCTCCTGCCGTCGGCGCTTGCGTTCCCACTGCCGAAGCCACTTCCGTGCCCGGCACCCACAGGCCCCGCATTCCCGCAGCTCACCACGGATTTCCGGGTCCGCGCCGGATCGTCACAACCCTCTTCTCTCCGCTTGTTCTTGAGTTGGTTGTCGGTGGTGGAGGAGATCATCGGGTTCGGGGGGCCCGGTCCCCTCCACGGCCGGGGGCCGGCGCCCGGCCGCTGGCCGGTCGCGGACGACGGGAGGGCGAGCCTGATGGCGGGCAAGCGGAAGGCGAACGAGGCGGGATCGACCAACGACCTGCGCGGCGATGTGCTGCGCGTGCTCGGGGTGCTGAAGGTCGCCACCGCCGACCAGATCCAGCGGCTGTCCTCGCCGCACCTGACCTACCGGCACACCCTGAAGAAGACGGCGGCCCAGCAGAAGGAAGCACGCACCGCATCCCACCGCGGTGCGGCGAACGACCTGCGGCGCCATGGTCTGTCGGTCGACGGCGGCCGTACCCGAGGCGGTGAAGAGGTCAGGCTGCTCACCGCGGCCGGTCTGGGCGCCGCCGCGATCGACCTGGACCGCGCGCCGGAAGAGATGGGCGGCATACCCAAGGGCGCGGGCCGCTCCGGTGCCTCGCACCCTATGACGGTGAACGAGACGGTCATCGCGATGATCCGACCGAAGCCCGACATGGACCTGGTGGCGGGGGAGCCGGCCGAAGCGGTCGCCGCCGCGCAGGCCGCCGCCCGTGCCCTGGACGGGATCGGCACCATCACCTCCTACGCCACCGAGGTCGCGCTCCCAGCGACCGGCACCTGGAAGAACCCCGGCATCGGCAGCGCCCGCGCCGACATCGTCCTTGTCGCTCCGGAGGCCGGGGTGCCGCTGCTCTTCATCGAAGCCGACAACTGCACCGAGGACGCCGCACTCATCGCCGCGAAGTTCGACAAGTACATGCGGTTCTTCAATCGGAAGGCGAAGGACACCGACGGCATCGAGAAGGCGATGTGGCAAACCCGTTGGTCCGCGCCCGACCTGGAGCTGTACGAGCGCGTGCACCCGCCGGTCCTGCTCGTCTTTCACCAGGTCGGCAGGCGCTCCGCAAAAACCCAGATACAGAAGGTCGCCGACCTCACCCGCCAGCACTGGCAAGGCACCTGGCACAGCACGGACGGCTTCCACTCCTATGACGGCCGCATCCCGATCGTGGCGACCACGCTGGAGCTACTGCGCGAGCACGGCCCGGCCGGGCCCGCGTTCTGGCGCTTCGGCCGCACTGAGCATCAGCCGCTGCTGGACGCGATCGGCAACCCCCGCCGGGACGCCGCCCTCCTCCGCCACCGCAACGCCGCACGCGAGCAGGAACGGCGCCACGCGGAGCAGGAAGCCGCAGCACGGGAGGCGCAGCGGCCGGTGTGCGCTGACTGTGGACGGAAGTTCACCGACGGCCGATGGGCCGCGGTCGATTGGCGGGACTGGGGCCAGCCGCGCGAGTCGCACCCGCACCTGTGCGGCGACTGCCAGAGCCGGGCCGTGGCAGCCCAGCAGCAGGCCGAAGCCGACGAACGCGAGCGCCAGGCGCAAGAACGCCTCCGACAGGAGGCAGAGGAACAGGCCGCTGCGCAGAAGGCCGACGGCTGGCTCTCCCGCTTCCGCACCTGACCCGGGCAAGCCTTCCGCCGGCAGTGCGGGCAAGCCCAAGGCAGCCCTGGGCAAGCCCGCGTTGTCGGTGGCGGCTGGAAGGCTGGATGGATGAACGGCAATGAGCAACTGCTGCGCGGCCGGGTGTACGGCTGCGACCACGACGCCCCCAACCCCGGCCCGCTCCCCGGGCAGACCTACGCCGCGCTCATAGGCGGACCGCTGGACGGGCTGCTGCTGGACATCACAGGATGGCGGCCCGAGGAAGTCGACGACGGCGTCGCTCTGTTTACCGAGCTGGGGCGGTGGCCCGGCGGACGGTCGCTGTACGACCCGCATCCCGGCGATCCGCGTACGCCTGGCCCCGGCGTGATGTGCCATTTCTATTACTCCGGCGACAGTCCCTGACCGCTGGCGCAGGCTCGCTGGGCGGGCCTGCCAGGGGCACGCTGGGAAGCGTGAACAGCGCGCCGATCGTCGTACACCCGCCCTCCCGCACGGATGGCCAGAGAGTCACCGTGCACTCCCCGGGCCGGGACGAGATCCTCGGCACCGCTTACAGCGATCACGATCTGGTGGTGTTCCTCGAGAGCGCGGGCATCCACGATCCCGAGAACATCCTGGACGACGACCGGTGGATCGAGTAGCGCGGCGGCGGCGCGCACCAGTGGAGTGCTGCCTGACCTGTCTGCATCGCCTGGGCGGGTGCCTGCGGGGCGTGGTCGGCCTGGTGGTCGCATCCACCCCATGGGCCCGACCACGGCAGGTCAGCCTGCGGCTGGCCCGTCAGCTGCGATTGGCTTGCTAGGACTTGCCCTCGGTCAGCTGGCTGCCGGAGTTCTCGATCCACAGCAGCGTCCATTCGACCCCGGCCGGCTACCCGGGTTCCGCGGCGACGTACCGTCCTTCTGCGTCGGCTCAGATGTTGGCGGCGAGGGTGCCCCTTCGGCCGACGCGCCGCCTTAACGGTGGCGTGGAAACGCCCAGGAACCCGTGCCGCGAGGGTCACCCAACGACCGTGATACCAGCCTCAAGAACAGTTTCGCATCCACGTAATTTGACGGACCGTATTCTGATCGACACGGGGTGTGGGCTCGTTGCCGGCCTGTGGGGACAGGCTGGGGTGGGGAGGCACGTTGCTGTACAGGTTCAATCCGCCGCCGGGTTGGCCGACTCCGCCTGCCGGGTGTACGCCACCGCCCGAATGGCGTCCGGACCCTTCTTGGCCGCCGCTTCAGGATGGGTGGCAGCTGTGGGTGCCCGATCCCATGCGCGACGCCAGTGCCGTCGGCGTCACTGATCCCACTGCGGTAGGGACGGATCGGCTCGCCATCGGCCAGACTGCGCCACCAGCGCAGCTGACCCCGGCGCCCGCCCCCACGTCAATGGGTCGGTGCGCGCAGGACGCAAGATGGTTCGGGACTTCTCCAAGCTCATGCTCAGGGCGTACAACGCCGACGCGGACTACGCAGTGCGGACCATGAAACCCCACCGCCTCACGTCGCTCGTCGATCGTTTGTATAAGAGCAGGGAGACCATCGCCAAACTCGGCGCGACCATGAACATCCGCATCTCCGACGCCTACCACGACGCCCGCGTGCGTGAGCTCCAGCTTACGGCGGACTCTCTACAGAAGAAGGAGGAGGAGAGGGAGGCCCAGCGGGAAATCCGGGCTCGCGAATGGGAAGAGGCGGCCGCTCAGAGGGAGTTGGACCGTGAGCGTGAGAAGCTGCAGAAAGAGCAGCGTCACTATCAGGCTGCCCTGGACCGGCTCCGGGTCCGCGGTGATGTCGACGCGGTAGCAGAGATGGAAGCGAAGCTGGCGGAAATTGAGCAGGCCCTCAGCTCCGTCGAAGCACGCGCCGCCAACATTCGAGCCGGCTACGTGTACGTGATCTCCAACATCGGCGCCTTCGGTGAGTGCATGGTCAAGATTGGCATGACTCGACGCCTGGAACCACTGGAACGTATCTATGAACTCAGTGGTGCCGCAGCTCCGTTCTGATTCGACGTCCACGCGCTGATCTTCAGCAAAGTCGCGGTTGGCCTGGAGTCGCAGCTTCACCAGGAGTTCGCGGAACATCGAGTCAACCGCGTCAACGCACGCAAGGAATTCTTCCGCGTCACCCCGTCCCAGGTGCGCGAAGCCCTGCAACGGTACGCCGGACAGCACCTCGTCGAGTTCACGGAGGAGCCCCAAGCCTTGGAATGGAGGGCCAGTAGGGCAAGCTGCCCTCCCTTCTCCGCAGCGAGGGCAATGACATAAAGAGGTTCACCCTCCCTGTCCGGGAGGCCCTTAGAAACAGCCAGGACCATGACGTGAGCGCTGCCGACATCCGTCACTGTTGAACGGCCAGGGCCAGGCGTTGGATTCGACGTTCAACAGGTCGCGCAGAGCTTCACATCTGGCTGACGGATCCGGCGAAGCGCGAAATAGGCCATGAAGCGGCTCGAGCTGCGCCGCATACGCTTGCCCACATCGGTGATTCCAACTCGGCCGCCGAATCAGCTGTTCGGGCGCGGGCGGACTGCTGGTTGATGCCAGGCCGTTGCCTACTGTAATTGCTTAGGATCTTCGCTCGGTGCTGCTCGGTGTCGGCCAGCGCAGTCGCTGGCGATGTCGGCGTCGTGCGCTGTGTCGACGTCGGCGCGACCTTCGTCGCCCACTCGAACCAGAGCGTGGGCCGCGCGGTCGGCGAGCTCTCCGGAGGTTGAAGGTTCTGACTACTATCCGACGCAGCAGATGCTGGTTTACGCCGAGCTAGAGATCTTTAACGGTGCGGGTTACGCGGGGGCGTGACGGCTGTCGTTGGTCGCGCTATGCCGGGGGTATGAGGTATCCCGATGGGGGTGGGT